>CALEEC010000226.1 GCA_937949245.1 uncultured Gemmataceae bacterium
CGGCGTGGGATTGGGCGGGGGGGGCTGCACGGGATGGGAACTGTCGGCTGCGGGAGCAGACCGCAGGGCAGCGACCAAATGGGCTTGTACTTGACGCCAGCGATCCGCGGCCAATTGCAACAGGCGACGCGGACGCAAGCCTTCGGGATGGCCGTCGAACACATGACGCAGCCATTCGCGTCCCAAAGGATACAACGTGTCTTCCCGCCATTGTTCCGCTAAGGCGGGAATCGTCTCGAAGTCGCGGAAAAATGCCTCTAGTTGAGCTTCGAGCAATTGTCGACCTTCGGAATGCTGTAGACGCATCAGTTCGAGCTTGTTTTCGCCCAAACGCTCCCAAGTGGCCCAGGGGATGGCTTGGGTTTGGATCAGACTTGTCAACTCATTTTGTGCTTCGCTCAAGACGATCAAGACGTTGCGGACCCGATCCTTGATTTCGTGCAATAACCGAGCGACGGCCAAAATTTGCGGGCGTTCGAGATTATGCACCTGATCGACGGCCAACACGATCGGTTGACCGACCGCATGCAACACCTGGGCCAGAATCATCCAAGTTTGCAAGGCCATCTCGGCATCGATCGCAGGTAAGCCGCTGACCAATTCCGGCCCGCGATAGCCCAACACGCTCGCCGAGTCGCGGTCCAAACCATCGCCTTCCAAGCGCCGTACCGCTATCTCGGCGCGCAAGGCATCGAGCGTTTGCTTGGTTTGGGCATCAATCTGGGTCCGCGAAGCATCATGGGGTTGCCCGGTTGGAGCGTCTGGCGCAGCATCGTGCGTTTGGTCGGTGGAGGCGTCACGCGCAGCATCATGGGTATGGGCCGCTTTCACGCACCAAGCGGCTCGTAGGAACAAGGTCAACAACCGATAGACCGCATGTCGGGCGAAACTGGGCTGCATCCGTCGAGCCAGCCTGGCCAATGCCGTCGCGCAGCGGATTTCCACCTCATCCGCCGACTTCGCTTCCGGCTCAGAACCCATCAATGTTTCCAAATACCTGTACAATGGGGTGTCGTGCCACGCATTGGTCTTGGACCAGGTGAGCGAGCCGATCAACGATCGCAGCAGGCGTTGGGCCAAAGTGGAGGGCGGACCTTGCTTTTCATTGAATTGCACGAATACAGCGCTGCCGTGGTGCGTGAAATGCCGTTGTAGCCGGGCCAACAGATGACTTTTTCCCGCCCCCACCTCGCCGAAGAGCGTCACGGCAATGGCCCGATTGTCTTCGTGGGCCAACCGAGCCAGCGTGCAAATACGATCGAACGCAGCCGCGTGAATGGTGGTCACATCAATCAAGTCGCTGTCCCCAACGGCGACTTGCTGTCGCTCGAACGGGTTACGATCGTGAATGTGCCGCAACAACTCGTGCAAGCGTGCCCGATGATCGGCATCAGCAGGCGCGGGGGATACCGGAGGTTCGCTGAGCGTGTCGGTCAACATCGGTACGGTGGCATGGCTCATGGTCGATTCCTCGATACGTTCAGTAACACTTCGCCGTTTTCATGAATGGCTGCTTGTTGTTCTTCTGCGCTCAGACCGCCGTAGGTTTCAGCCAGTTTTATCCGATACCAACCGGCGCGTCGAAGTTCGTAGAGTTGCTGATCGAATTGGGCACGGTCGAGATACGGGAAGGCCTTACGCAGATCGACCAGACTGACGAGGTTGTTGTGGCCGTGCTGCGCGTCGAGCCGCTCGAAGGCCGCATCGAAGGCCTGCCGAAAGTCCTCGGAGAGAACGGAGGCTGCGGGAGAGAGCGTAGTTTCGGGCGATGGTGCCGGCCGAGTTGCGGCAGCAGGCACGCTGGGGGAAGGACGGCGTTGGTGCAGGTCACTGAGAGCGAAAAACCAGCGTTGCTGCGAGATCAGAACGAACCCCATCTGTTCCGGCAATGTCTGGCAGATATCATCGGCTTGCAGATAAGCGGTGATGGCTGCTTTGACGGGCGGCTTGAGTTTTTGGGTCAGTTGCTTGACAGGGAAAGCGTGCGCATCGGTTTTGCGAAGGCGGTGCAGCAGATAGTTCAGCACTACCGACGAACGGGCGAAGCGGTCGAGATCGTCGGCAAACGCGATCGGTGCTTCGGGATTGTCTAGGTCGAGGCTGACAATTTGCTGGCGGTATTCGGGGAATTTCAGAATCTCGGCCCAAAGTTTCGCGGAAGGCGGTTCGGCGTCTGGGGGCAGCAGCACCCGGGGCGAAGCGGGATAGCGTCCCGCGGCCGCGGTCGTGCGTTCGTGATGCAACCGTTGCAGCAACCGCCGCGCCAGATGCACCACCGCCGGCGGACGATCTTTGGGATAGACCAAGATCGTTCGACCGCGAGCAAACGTCTCCAGCGACGCAGGTAACGCTTGGCTGGTGATGCGTCGTTGGACTTCGGCCGTGAATGGTTTTTTCAACGGAGTCGCTAGCGTTTTGGCCAAATCGTTCGGCTTCCAAGGTGGTGCCACTCGGCAATTCACCACGGCGTCGATCAGCACATCGGGATGTTGGGCCAACAGGTCGCGATCTTCTGCCAGAGCGACCCAGGAATCGGCTCGATCTTGGAAAGCCACGATGGCAGAGCGTTTGAAGAGGGGCACTTGAGCCGCTTGGCGAACGGCGTCGATTCCGGGTGTCGGATCGAGGTCGCGGGCTAAGCGGTCCAAGCGTACTGGATAGAAGTCATTGCCGGCCGACTTCCGTTCGCGCAGCCGTTCCAGCAAGCGATGAGCCAATTCCAAGTGGGGGTGGGCACGAGCCATGATCGTTCATCCAGCCCAGAGACATTGGTAGAACGCTACAATTGTTGTATTGCTGTGGTGCATCGTTGTCCAACAGAGGACGAACACGAGTCATGCCGCTGCTGGGATCCACGCGAGCCGTGCCGTTGCCGGGATCCACGCGAGTCATGCCGCTGCTGGGATGGAACGCGAACCGTGCCGTTGGGCGATAGGGAGTTACCGAGAAATTTGCGAGCCGAGGTACGGTCGAACCTCGGCTCGCAAGCTGATGCAGAAGGGGCGCATTAATTTTCCGAGAAGTCGAATTTGGGAGCGGTTTCGCGGTTGAGGGGATCGCGTAGGAACTTGCGATGGCAGTTCGGGCACAGATCGTAGCGCAGTTTTTTGTAGCTGGGAGGCGGACTGACGGAGTCCCCTTCGTCCAGTTGGTTGAGCAATTCGCTCAATTGATCGATAGCGTCGGAATCGAGATCGTCGTCGGTCAGTTCGTGCGGATCACTAGCGGCAAAGACTTCCATTTTCACGACATAGCGCGGCCCGTTGTTGGGATAGAGTTCTTTACCGCACAAGTCGCATGTGAAGTGTAGCATACCCTACCTGCTTTCCAAAAGGTTGCCCCGGAGTGGATCGAGACATTTTTTTAGGACGATCCAACCCCTCAGGGAAGCGGAGCCCTCCAGGAGAGGGCGTTGGTTCGACGTCATTCGCGAGTTCTTCCGACATATTCATCCGTCGCAGTTTTTCGCCTCGGTGTCAAGTTGAATTCGAGCGAAAATGTGATCCTGAGCGAAAATCGCAGGTTCTCAACGCTGCGAACGACCAGGCCACCGAGCGGCGAGCAGCGGACGTAAGCCCAGCGTGGTTTTTCTGCCGTGGTGTGCCCGCCGTAGTTTTCTACCGTGGTTCGCACTCCGTGGCCTTTCCGCCAGGGCTTGTCCGCTGTGGTTCGCCTGCTGGGAAGCTCAGGGCGGCAGTCCTCGCAGCGGATCGGGGGAGATTCGCCACGTGAAATAGTTGACCAGCTTGCTTTCGCGGTTTAACATAGCTGCACATGCTTCGCCCTGAACTTTGTTCTTGGAGCCACCACGATCGATATTCCATGTTGACCAAGCGTATCATTCCTTGCCTTGATGTCGATCGCGGTCGAGTGGTCAAAGGCGTTCACTTTGTGTCGCTCCGCGATGCCGGCGATCCGGTCGAAGTGGCTCGACGCTACGAAGCGGATGGGGCCGATGAGCTCGTGTTTCTCGATATTTCCGCCAGCCACGAAGGGCGAGCCATTCTGCTCGATATGGTGCGTCGCGTCGCAGAGGAAATCTTCATGCCCTTCACCGTGGGCGGAGGCATCCGCACCATCGACGATGCCACGGCGTTGATCCAAGCAGGGGCCGAGAAGGTGAGCATCAACTCGGCCGCGGTACGCAATCCAGCGCTGATCACCGAGATTGCCCGCAAATTCGGCCGCTGTGCCACGGTCGTCAACATCGATCCGCGGCGTGTTCAACGCGATGGCAAGGAATTTTGGGAAGTTCACATCAACGGCGGCCGAACTCCTACCGGTTTGGAAGCGGTAGCCTGGGCTAAGCAAGTCGAACAACTGGGTGCGGGG
>CALEEC010000227.1 GCA_937949245.1 uncultured Gemmataceae bacterium
GGGCGATCTTAGCATGACGACACTGGGGTTTGAAGAGAACCAATGCCTCATCGATCAGTTGACCTAAATGGATCGGCTCCAGCTGGACAACTCCCGTTCGACTCAAGGACAGAAACCGGCTCAAATGGGCATCCATCAACGAAAGCTGACGTAGGGCGACATCGACGGCTTCACTCGGTTCGGAAAGTTCCTCAGCATGAACTTGGATAGCCAAGCGGGCACCCGCCACGTTGTTGCGTAATTGGTGGGCCAGGCCACTCGACAGTTGACCTACGAGCCGAAACTGTTCCGTCTTGCGAACGGTATCTTGAAACTGGGCCAACTGCTTAGCCATTTCGTTGACAGATTGGCTCAAATCGAGCAGTTCATCGTTGACACGCGGCAGCGGCATCGGGCTGAAATTCCCAGCGGCGATTTGTCGCGTGTGTCGTTCTAAATCGCGGATCGAGCGGACCAAACGGCGACCTATGCCCAGTGTCATCAACAGGGCCATGCTGCCGCCGAACAGACCAAACACGATCGACGGTCGGATCGCATCCCGAATCGCTTCCCGGCGAACTTCTTCGGGGAAAAACACCAACAGGGTTTTGCGATCATTACGCGAAGAAAGACGGACCCGCTGACAACGATATTCGCGACCATGAATATGGACAAGCGTTGGGGAAAGAGGATCCATCTCAGACGCAGTAACGATGGCTCGGTGGTCGCTAGCATTGAATTCGGCATCGGCAAAGGTAGATAAGCGTTCTCCTTGCTCATCGATCAGAAGATACTCCGCCCCGGAAAGCCCTCGAATTTGGCGAAGCACAGGCTCGGTGAGAGGGAAACTCGATTGAGCCAGGGTGTCGGCAACGCTTTGGGCGTGGCGATCGATCCGTTGTTCGGCAGATTCCACCGCTGCGAAGGCCGTCCAGATACTGATGCCGATGGTGCCCAACAAGAGAAACGCCATCGGGCCAAGGAGTCGATAGCGTAGGCTCCAGCGCATCGGTGCAAACTCCGCAGAAAGGCCAGGCTCGGGTTTACAGGTAGCGTCGGCCCTCGGATTGGATGAGATCTAAGGGGTAGATCGGCATATTGGATTCGAGATATTCTAAGATGTCGATTACATCTCTCCCGCGCAATGGATATGCGGCCAATTGATCGAGTCGAACCCATTCCGCGCCGAGCGATTCTTCATCGGGGACACTCTTCGGAGGGCGATCATCCCGCGGCACGGCAGTGAAGATCACTCGGATGCGAGCCGAGTCGGCAAACGGGGTGTGTTCGATGCGAATCAGTCCATCCACTTCGACGGGGATGCCCGTTTCTTCAAAGGCTTCACGTTCTGCCGCTTCGACGAAGGTTTCGCCCGGCTCAATACGTCCGGCGGGAAGATACCAGTTCTGCCCGTGCCTGCATTCGTGGACGAGCAGATACTGATTTTCCTTTCGTACCGCGACGACGGCAAAATACCAAGTCGGAATCGGTTCTCGCGGCATGATGTCTCTCCCACCGAACTGAACTTCCGAGCAACTATACAACGCATGCACAATGGGAGCGATCCACTCGTTCCATGCTCGAAAAACAGGGGGATCGATCAACCGCCCAAGGCTTGCAAAATGGGGGTGATCGAGTTCAATTTGTCGAGTTCCCAGCATTGCGCTAAGATCCACTGAGCGGTTTTTTTCCCGTAACGAGGTTCGACGAGGCGAAGGAATTTCGCTTCGACTTCGGCATCTGTCATGGGATTGCCGGCGTGGCCGCGTGGAAATTCGACTTCTTTCGTCAGGGTTCGGCCATCGCGTAGGGTGACAACGAGGCGATTGGGGATGCCCTTGGGATACCGGAGCGTCAAGGTATCATCGAGATGCACCTTCACTTTGGCTACCAGATCGAGAATGTCGGCCGCGCGAAAGCGTTCTGGCTCGAACTGGGGCAGAAACACCTCGCCATCGAGCAAGGCAACAGCCGTGCAGTAGGGCAAACTGTGATCGGCCGTCTCACGCGTTTGCGGTGCCCAGGCTTGGTTGTACTTGCCGATGATGTTGTAGCTTGCTTCAAAGGTGTAGATATCGATCGAGGTGATCTGCGAGAGGTCGTCTATCTCACGGCGGAGTTGCAAAGCTGCATCGATCGCACTTTGCGAGTGATACTCCGCCGGCCAGAACTTGATGTAAGTGCGGTCGATCATGAAGCCATCACTGGCAGGAGATTCGGCCCCCATCGGGGCAACCTCGAACGTTTCGCGGGTGACCAGTTTCATGATTCCCAGATCCCCTTCAAAAATCGGGGCTGGTCCTGACAATCCCTCGGCAGCGAGTAACGCCGCGAAAACGCCGTTACGTGCTGCATTGGCAAAAGCACATCCCTTCCACTCGCTCAGTTCGCCGGAACGGGTTTGTCGCAAGGCAACATTAGCTACGCCGGCCAGTCCGATCGCGTGGGTAATCTGGGAAACACTCAGGCGCAGCAACTTACAAGCCGCGATGGTGCTGGAGATCGCGCCGTAGGTGACGTGATCGAAACCATTTTTGCGTAAGCTAGCGGCATCACATAAACGGCATTGAATTTCGTAAGCCAGCACTGCCGCTGTGATCAGAGCTTTGCCGTCTGCTTGCGTCAATTCACCGACACTCATGACGGCAGCTAGATTGTCGCTGGGGTGCGCTGGTTCTTTCGACAGATAGGTATCATTAAAATCGAGATAGCGAATCAGCAGACCGTTGACAAAGGTAGCCCATTCCGTGCTGGAGGTTCCACCGCCCAAGAGGGTGGAAGGTGTCGCACTGCTGACACGTTGGGCACATCGGCGAGCAATTCGGTAGGCATCACAGGACATGGCACCAACGGCCGTGGCCAACGAGTCGATAAAACGTCGTTTCGCTTCGTGAACCGTTTCAGGAGGGAGTTGGTCAAATTGCAACTGGTGGGCATACTGAGCGAAACGATTCGCCAAGGGTATCGACATTGGTGCAGACTCCGTGGAGGTCCGGGGAAAGTGAGCAACGGTCCATACTACTTGAAATAGCCAATTGGAATTGTTTTAGCGACGCCCTATTTCGTTGGTCAGTGATAAGAAACTGGTTGAAAGGAAATCCGACCGCAAAACCGAGTCATAAATCTGGGCAATTCGGATTTGCGATCTGCGCAAGGAATGATCACAATCGTGGGCACCGCGAGTTTTTATCCCGCCTGTAAGGAAAGCCAATTGGTATGTACGATGCGGTATCTCATGCTGAATCGAAACCCACGAAAGCACGGCACATCGTCTTGATGTATTTGTGTTCGTTAACCTTCATTCTTTACCTGGATCGCGTGTGCATTAGCCAGGCGGCCAGCGCGATCCGAGCCGATTTGCGGCTGGAAAAGACCGAGATGAGCTATGTCTTCGTCGCGTTTTCAATAGCCTACGGGGCATTCATGGTTCCCGTCGGCCGCTTGGGGGATAAGTGGGGATCGCGGAGTGTGCTGATCGCCATGGTCCTGTTGTGGTCGTTGTTCACGGCATTGACGGGGCTTGTCGGGGGACTGGTTTCGCTGATCGTGATTCGATTTATTTTTGGTGCTGCGGAAGCGGGAGCGATGCCGAATTGTGCCCGCGTGGTATCCCGTTGGTATCCGCCGACCGGCCGCGGGCTTCCGCAAGGATTGATCAATACGACCGCACTCGTGGGAGGCGCTATCGCGCCGGTGATCACCGTTTACACCATGC
>CALEEC010000228.1 GCA_937949245.1 uncultured Gemmataceae bacterium
ACCAATTCAGCTACGTTGCTGGCAAGTTGGCCCTCAGCTGATCCACCGGGTGGACCTTGTGTTCACCATCCTCTGGCCTTTGTGAGCCGTGGAGCCGTACCGCTTGCTTCGGTGCGGCTTCTTTGCTTTTGTTTTCAAAACCTCCGTCGATTGACGTCTGACGGCTCGCCTGATCACTCAAACTCCAGCGACTAACGTCTGAAAGCTCGCCACTTCGCCTATGCCGACGACGCGAGTCGTCGGGTTGCCAAACCACCCACTTAAAAACAGGAGCCGACGACGCGAGTCGTCGGGGGTTCATCGCTAGCCCTGTGGACTGGCGTCCGCGGCTCTTGTCGTCGGCAAAAACGAGCCGATGACCTAGCGTCGTCGGGGCTTTCTCAATCCGTCCATCGTGGGATAACAACGGTGCCGCTGCTTGTCCGTGCGTGCATATATTCATGCATGGACTCAATTCATTGGCGACAGCGCAGTTGATCGGCGAAGCTCGATGCCACTGCCTCTGCTGGCAATGTCTTTGGGGACACGTTTCCGAGATCTTCGTGAAGAATCGTTGGAAAAAGTTGACAGCCTCCGAAGATTGTTCTAGGTTGCAGCAGAAAGGCCAAGAAACCTGGAACAACCCACACAAGTTGGAAGTTTCATATAATCACGCAACAAAGCCCCAAGATCACAGAAGCTGTTGTTGATTCGTGATAACCTCTTGGCCACCCACTGAATGGGTTAGATTGGGTAGAACGAGAATCAGGAAATCATCGGGAGATTTCTGCCTCTCGTTCATCGGTAAGCCCCACTAGCCAATTCGGTATTGTTCCGCAAGCCTGTTAGGAGACCTAGACCATGCGTACGCTCGCCAAGAAGATGGTGAACTTCCTCAAGAAGGAAGACGGCCCGACCGCAGTTGAATACGCGGTGATGCTCGCTCTGATCATCGTGGTGTGCATCGTGGCCATCACCACCCTCGGCTCGAACGCCAACAACCAATTCAGCTACGTTGCTGGCAAGTTGGCCCTCAGCTGATCCACCGGGTGGACCTTGTGTTCACCATCCTCTGGCCTTTGTGAGCCGTGGAGCCGTACCGCTTGCTTCGGTGCGGCTCTCCTTCTATTTTAGCTAGACACCGTGGATTTTGTACCGATCTTAAGCCTGAGCCTGTCCCTATGACGAACGACACCGCCGACCGTTCGAGCGTTCCTTCTCCCACCGTTCCTCCGCCTCCGGTGCTTCCCGGCAACGACGACGATCTCGGAATTGATCGGGCCTTTGTGCTGCAAATGGCTCAGGTGCCGGTGATTGCCTTGATCCTCCTCGGTTTGGCCTGGGCTTCGCATCAATTGTGGCCCTTGGTCGCCACGACCGAGACGAACTACGGGCCGATCGTTGTGCTTTGTGCCGGCATGATCCTGGCCGCGATCATCGACGGCTGGGCCTTCAAAGTGCCGAACTGGCTGACCCTGTCATTCGTGCTGAGCGGTTGGGGATTGGGACTGCTGCATTCGCTGGAGGTGCCCATCGACGCAGGGACGGGCGGAATTGGTTCGTCGCTGATGTGTACCGCCTTGGGCTTCGCTTTGTTGTTTCCCGTGCTGGCCATCGGCGGTATGGGGCAAGGCGACGTGAAAATGCAAATGGGCTTCGGAGCCTGGGTCGGCGCGTTTTGGCCAGCACGCCAAGGGTTGGAAACGGTGCTCTTCGCGTTCTGCCTGGGCGCGATCGTGGGTGGGGTGTTCGGCTTAATCATCATGGTGTTGCGGCGGCGCTTTGGCAGTAACGCGGATCAATTCCGGGAGATTTTCACCGATCTGCAAATTTTGATGAGCCAAGGTCCTGCCAAAGCGGCGGAACGGGCGAACGCTCGTCGACCTACTTGGGTGCGACTGCCCTATGGTGTCCCTTTGTGTGTCGGCTTCCTGGGATGGTTGTGGTACTCGCTGGTGTTGGTTGGCTAAGTGTCCGATGGATGGAAACCAACGCCCCGGCAAACCACGCGAATCGTCCGGGAGCTAGGCGAACCTTCGCCAAGTATAAAACGTCGATAAGCAACGCGGCCTGGCGGCAAGTAACGCGAACTGTCGCAAAAACGGCAAAGGCGATTCGTCGCAAGTAGGGAGCTACGCGATTCGTTCCCCCTGATCCTTCGTGCGAATCGTGTGGAAGGGATGAAATTCGATCCCGTCTTTGATTCACGGCCTGAAAAACCTTTTTCCAATCGATGCACAAGATACAATCTAGATAAGTCGTAGCTTACAATCGGGTTGTAACGGTTGCAGCGATTGGGCAATTTGTTTTAACTGGCACGATTCGAGTTGAGTTTACCAGCACGAACCATGCGAAACAGGGTTGCGGTAGCCTCTAGTCATATCGCATCTTGATGGTAATGAGACGAATAGAGGCGACCCATCGAAAGTAGCGCCGATCGTCTATCTCCGAGGATGGCACCATGAAACAAAAGAACTTCGTCTTGATGGTGATTGCCGCCGGCTGTGGTCTGGTGGCCGCAGTTTTGGTATCGAAAAAAGAGAAAGTGCAACAAGAAGCAGTAGATGGTCCGCAAGTCTTTGTCGTCAAAGCTCGCGAAGGCATCCCCGTAGGCCACATCATCTCCGATGGCGATGTCAAACTCGGCCGAATTACCACCAAACCCTATCCGGCGGAACAACTTCCCCCAGACGTTGTCTTGGTCGATCCATCTAAGGAAGACCTCGGATTCAGCCAATTGCTCGGCAAACGCGTCCAGCGGCAGATGCGGTACGACACCTACTTTGTGAAGTCGGATATCGGCTTAGCCCCGGCGGTGCTCACGCCTCCCGGGATGGTGCAAATGCCGGTTCGCGTGGACCAAGTCTCCGGGGGTGGGGGATTCGTCATTCCCGGTAAGCGTGTGGACGTTATGTATTTGGGCGTTCGCCGTGGTAAGCCAGCCTCGGCGGTGTTGATTCCCAATGCGTTGGTCGTGGCGGTCAACCTCACGGATCGTCCGGCAGAAGGACAATCGACCATTCCTGAAGTGAGCCACGTTTCGTTGGCGTTAACGCCTCGAGAAGCCAAGATCATGCAGTTGGCCGCTGGTCGCGGTGGGTCGTTCCAATTGCATTTGCGGCAACAATCGTCAGAAATTCCTCGCCCGGTCGGCGAAGAAGAAAAAACCCTGCGTGAGGAAGCCAAGAAAGATCCCGAATTCAAGCACATCACCGATGAAAAAGTCCGCATGGAAAAATTGGCCGCCTGGAAACAATTGCAAATCTACGATCGCTTGAAAGCGGAAGAAGACATCATTCAAGCGGAACGCGATCGCGAATTGACCCGGCAACCGAATCGCACCGGCAAGATCACGGATGAATTGCTCGACGCCGTGGTTCGCTTGCCTTGGTTTGATGATGATGAAGAAGAGAAGACCAATGACACGCCCAATCCAATGATCATCGAAACGCCGATGGTCGAACTGGTGGTCGCTAAGAAGACTTTGACTCCCGGTTTGGAAATCACCAAAGATAACGTGAACGAGCTATTTGAGCTTCGCAAATTCGCCAAAGAAACAGCCCCCACCAATGTATTGACCAAACTGGACGATCTGAAGAAGACTACCTGGGTCAAGTTGACCATCCATGAGGGACTTCCGGTGCCGCTGTCGGCACTGGATGATAAAGCCCCCGCCAAAGATTCGCCTCAAGTTCCGATGGGTAAAGCAGTAGTGGCGAAGAAAAACCTGAATGCTCCTCTGCAACTCAACGCTGAGACGCTCGCGGAAATGTTTGAGTTGCGGGACTATCCGCTGGAATTGATCCCCGCTGATGCAGTCAAGAGCCTCGATGAACTGAAAGGCAAATGGGGCGTCATGCCGCTTAGTGCCGGTTTCATCGTTCCCAAAGCGTACCTCAGCGACAAGAAGCCCGGTGAAACGGAAATCATCCGCGGCAAAGATTGGATCGAATTTGAGCAAATTTACGTCGATGGCAAGACCTTTGAAGTGCGCAAATTTGGTGGCCCCAAAGGTGGTCCGTATCGTCGCTTGGACGTGAATTTGTCTCGCCCCACGGAACCGGCCAATCCGCAACCCAGGACACCGGAGCCGAATGGGGATCCGAAGCCCAAGCAACCGAGCGATCCGATCTTTTATCTTCAGTAAACGGGTTCGAGCAAGCCAAGCGGTATATCGCCTCAGAGATGACCGCTTGGCTCTAGAGGACTTGCGAAAGCAGCTTGAGTTTTTTTGAGAAGGCGTTGGTGTTTCTCCTCATTATTTGTCAGCACGTCGCGAACTGCCGAAATAATCTGAAGAACCGGTAAAAGGCTGGCCGAAAATGGAAGTGGAGTCTGAAATCTCGGTACCGTCCCCGAGCAGCCAAGCTCCGATTCCGTTATGTCGGGTCCAGACTCCGGGGGGTCGAATTGTTTACATCGGCCCTCGATCGCGCTACGGGGCGATCCCGCTCCGACCGACCCGAGTCGGCCCGCGCGGGAAAGCGTTCCAGGAGAACGCGGGTTCTTGGCTGTACGCACGGAAGTATTCGGCACCTGCGGCGGGACGGACTACCCCGCCTGCCCTATCGAGGAGAGGTGAAAGGATGCACCTGACCACCAGAGCTCGTCGAGCATGGTTCGGGGCGCTGGCGACCCTGTGCGGCGTGGCGCTCAACAACCCAGCCCACGGGCAGAACCAACCCGTTAACGCCGCTCCCTTGGTCATGGCTCAAGCGCAAAATCCGCAGAACAACCCGGTGGTAGCTGCGGCGCAGCAGCGGACGATTGGCAAACCCTTGATTGATGAGC
>CALEEC010000229.1 GCA_937949245.1 uncultured Gemmataceae bacterium
CGAGGTCGGCAGGAAGAGTCTGCCAGTCGGTCGGCGTAAAGCTAGCTAAATCGGGCACTTCGGTCACGGCATGCCGCAACGACCGAAGGACTTCCTCCAAACGGTGCCGCGTCGGTTCCGACAAACCCGGCCAAGCCGCTACCTGCCCCATGATCGCGCAAGCCAAGCGATTCCAAACCTGATCCCGGCTCAGATCCTCGCGGAAGATCGGTAGGTTCGGCGTACAGCGGAAGGCTTCGTTGCGCTGTTGTGCCCAGTCGATGCGGCCTTGGGGCAACGGCGTCGAAGCGGTTTCTTCGCGATAGCCCACACTCGGGCCGCGTCGGATGATCGCTTCGGCAGCTTGCAGCACCGCCCAAGCCGTAATTTCCAAGGCATCAATGCGTTCCGACGGCGTGCTGGCCGAGGCCAAAGCTAGACCTGGGGCCGAGACTGAGGCTACGCTCGGGGGAGCAGCTGAGGCGGGGCCGGTAGACGCGGCTTCCTCCCAGAAATGGGTGATCGGCACTTTGGAACGAATGACGATGGTACACTGGGGCGCACAAATCGCCCCCACGCGGCCTGTGGCGGTCAGACGATAATAATGGCGAATGTCGATGGGTTGCAGATGTACCACCGAGGCGAAGTGGGCCAACAGGAAATCGACCGTCGCTCGCGGGAGTCGGCAGCACCGCGATTGCCGTTCGACCAAGCGAATCGTTCGGTGATGCATCGGGGTCATCTGCTCGTTCGGGGAGGAGACATTCGCCCTTTCGCTTTCGGGTGCGGAGAGCGACGGAGCAACTGTTGAAAATCGTACTGCGGCTCCAGGTCCGGCCGATGGGCCAAGCGCTCCTCGAGTATCGGGCGGATCTGATGGTGCCAGGTCTGGGCCAGGCTGCGCTCGCTGAGATTGGGGATCAGAAAATGACTATGCCCGATCTGGGCCAACGGACCGAAATCGTTGCGCAAACGCTCGTTGAGCGCCTCGAACAACGCGATCAAGGCACCGACCGAGGCTTCCTCCCGCGGCGGATGATCGACATACCACTGGGCCAAAATCGACGCATCCGGTGCCAACTCGACGAACGAAAAACGCCGACGCAACGCCTGATCGAGAGCCGTCACCGAGCGATCAGCGGTGTTCATGGTGCCCAGCAAAATCAGATTGGGCGGTAAACGAAACTCCCGCCGGGAATAGGGAAGCGTCACCGCTTGATCGCGATATTCCAACAGGTACAGCAACTCCCCGAACACGCGGGGCAGATTGCCGCGGTTGATTTCGTCGATGATCAAGACATGCTTTTGCATCGGCCGTTGCCGGGCCAATTCGGCGAAACTGCACAGCAATCCTGGTTCGACCGGATAGACGACTTGGGTTTTGCCCTCGTGTTCGATTGTCTGCGGTCGAATCCCCTCGACAAACTCTTCATAGCTGTACGTCGGGTGAAACTGGACCAAGCGGATGCACTCGGGGCGATCGTCGGTCAACAACCGAGCTAACGCCTTGGCAACGTGGGTTTTCCCGGTGCCTGGCACGCCTTGCAGCAGCAATTGCGGTTTGCGTTCCAAAAGCATTCGCGTGTTGGCCAACCACGAGGCACTCAGGTAGGTCGATTGCACAAAAGCGGTTTCGTCGAACCGTCTGCCGTGGTCTTCGCTGGGCCAACGCTGACGCAGTACAGGCACCGCGTTGGGGAGTGTCGCAGCCAAGACCAGAGGTAACAGTCGCTCGAAGCCTAGCATCAGTTCGCCGACCAATTCTTCGCCACGCACCGTTTCGGCGTCCGCCGGGATGCTCCGCTCGCCCCAAAGCGCTTTGCCGATCGCCCAGGTGCGTAGGTCCGCCGGTTCCCGGAGTCGAACCGCCGGCGTGCCTCGGCCTTGGGGGCAAAAGCGAAACTGACGTAGTGCGTCGGTCGCTCGCAGGGCGGCAAACAGTTCGTTGGCCGACTCTTGGACGCATTGCCGGAGTTGCTTGCGGGCCGTTCGCGCTTTGGGGCGAAGTTGCAGGCCGAAGTGAACCCCCGTGGCATCGACGCGGACGAAGAATTGCACACTTTCCGCATCGGCCATTGAAGAGCGACCGAATTGGATGCTTTGCTCGGCCACCACCACGCACCCCCGACCGAAGTCGCCCCGACACAAACTCGTCAGCACCCGTGTCGAGCCAGCATCGCGGTCCCAGTGCAGCCCCAGTTCGTGGTTGAGGATTGGTTCGATGTAGCGTTGGGACAGCACCTCGGCCAATTCGCGTAAGGGGGCACGGACGGCAAAGTGATGCCGGTCGCGTTGCTGCTCTAGCCAACGCCGATCGGCATGCTGGGCCAATTCGCGAAAAAACTGGAAGGTGTCGGTGCAAAAGCCGTGGAAGCGGGCCGTTTCCCACCGATGGCTTGCCGAGGTTGGCTCCAGTTCGGAGGTGTCGGCCAACTGCTGCATCAGGTCGGGAAGTTCGGCCGGGTGCAGGCGAAATCGTTCTAGCCATTGTCCCGCGGTTTCGCACCATAGCCGATAGGCCAAGCCTTCCTCTAAGCCGGGGACCAAGGCATCGTCGATCGTGGCCAAACCGCGCTGAATGGTCGCGTTCCACGGCGGAAACCGCTGCGGGTCACGCCAATGCAGCACCTGGGCGACGATCGCAGTCGGCAGCAGGGGCACTTCCGCAGCAAGCAACGACAGCGCCTCGGCTCCAGTCCCCATGACAGCATCGGACCGAAGCCACAGCCGGCGAAGGGTTTCGGCCAACTGGCCCGGTTCGCTGGGGGGCACCTCCCAGCCGAACGCTTGGTTCAGTTGCTGGGGCAATGCCGTACCTGCGGTGTCGAGCAAGTGCCACAGGCGCTCGCTTTGGGTTTGCCACTGTTCGCGAAACCGCTTCAGGCGGGGGCGCAGCGGCGTGACATTTCGTACTTGCCGAATGGCCCCACGCACGCGGTCTTCCCAATGAGTATCTTCGACGGTAAGACCACTACGCAGTTCTCGGCCCCGCATGGAGGCGATGGCCACCAGGAAATGATCGAATTGCACGGCCGTCAGTTCGGGGCAATAGTCGGCAAAGCGTTGATAGGCCGCCTGCAAATCGGCATAGGTAGTCGGCCGCGTAACCGGGGGCGAGTCGGCAGCAGACAGCAAGCCGAGGCGGGCCAAAGCGATTTCGGCCGTGCGCGTCCACCAAGGGGCAACCTGAGGTTCGAGCAATTGGGCCACGATCGACCAAAACGAACGCCCCAGCCCAGCCACGAAGTACGGACCTTGGACTTGCACGCAGCGTGCCAGTTTCTCGGCGATCGGATCGCGCCCGCGGAGCAGATGTTGCAGCGCGTGCCTGAGTCGGCCCAACCGCTGTTGCCAAGGCCACCGATGCACCGGCCCCAGCACTGCGATCGTGGCCAACTGCTGGACTTGTTGTGCCAAGGCCGCGTCAGCGGCCGTATCGAGAAAATCGGACAGAAGCCACACTTGCCGTTGCGTAGCAAGCTGTTGTTGCCGTTCGTGCCAACGGGGAACAAAGTCGGCTCGTCTCGCGGTCAGTTGTGCAAACTCCCGCAGTAATGGTCGCCAGTCCAAGTGCCGCTCACGCCCTGTCCTCATGGGGACGATTATACCGCAGGTGCCGGATAGAACATGCTGTATAAACGCTCCAGCTAGCGATTTTCCCCCCGCGGCAGAACGGATCATCGGCCGGGCGCAGACGTCTGCTCGCAAGCCCAGCGAATCTTGGCCCCAGGGCGGCAGGGAGGGGGCCAGCATCGACCGAACACGCTCCCTCTCCCTGGGATATGGGGCCGGCATCGACTGAACACGCCTCCTCTCCCTTCGCTGCGGAACGCAACGCGGGTATCGAAAGCCGACTTCGGCAGACGAACTCAAATAACCTGGGAGGAAAGTGCAACGACTTTTCGCTAGAATGTACCGATGGGACGAAACGTGGTCGATCGTTCGGAGCGGCTCGGCAACGCGGCGACAGTCGTTCTGGGAAGGAGCAGTAGGGTGAGCATCGAATTTCCACCCTGTCCGGCACCACCGGATTGGAAGATCGATTGGGCTGCGCTCGACCTGCTGCCGTGGATTCGTGACTTGCAGGGCTGTCCGCAAAACCCCATTCGTCATGCCGAAGGAGATGTTTGGACGCACGTTCACATGGTCTGCGAGGCGATGGTGAACCTCCCAGCCTTCCGCGAATTGTCTGCCGAGGATCGCTGGGTGGCATTCACGGCGGCGTTGCTGCACGATGTCGCCAAACCGGCTTGCACACGCATCGAATCCGATGGCTCGATCACCTCGCGGGGGCATTCATGGCGGGGGGCCGTGCGTGCCCGGCAGATTTTATGGAAGGCCAACGTCCCTTTTCGGCTGCGCGAACAAGTCTGTGCCTTGGTGCGGCATCACTTGGTGCCTTTTTTTCTGGTCGATTCAGAAAATCCGCAACGCTTGGCCATCGAAGTCAGTCAGACGGTACGCTCGTACCTGCTAGCGATCTTGGCCGAAGCGGATGCACGCGGTCGCATTTGTCCTGATCCTGAGCATCTGCTGAAGCAGATCGCTGGCTTTCGCCGAGTGGTTGAGGAACTCGGTTGCTGGCACCGCAGTTACGAGTTCCCTTCGGATCATACCCGCTTTCTCTACTTCCGCGACCCGTCTCGGTTGCCGAATGTGCCAGTACAAGAAGAGTTTAAGTCGAAAGTGGTGCTGATGTCCGGTTTGCCGGGGGCAGGCAAAGACGAATGGATTCGTCGTCACTTGCCCCACGAGCGGGTGATCTCGCTCGACGCGATTCGGGCGGAATTGGGCGTTTCGCCTTTCGACATCCAAGGCACGGTGCTGAATCACGCGCGTGAATTGGCCCGCAATCATTTGCGTGCCGGGCGGTCGTTTGTCTGGAACGCGACCAACCTGAGCCGACACATTCGCGGCGAGTGTGTCCGCCTGTTCAGCGACTTTAACGCCCACATTCGCATCGTCTACGTCGAAACCACTCCGGCCAAACTGCATGCGAACAATCGGAACCGTCGTCGCCGAGTCCCCGAATCGGTGATTGAACGCTTGCTCGATCGTTGGGAAGTCCCCGATCCCACGGAAGCCCATCAGGTCGATTGGGTGATCTACGAATGAACTCCGCCGACATTCCCTTGGGAGCCACGGTCCATGCCTTGGGCGTGACCTTCCGCGTTTGGGCACCGTTGGCCCGATACGTCGAGTTGCAACTGGAAACGCCTCCAGGTCGGCCGGTCTTGCGACCGATGACCCGCGATGAGGCCGGCTATTGGAACGCTACCGTTGAACACATCGGAGCCGGTCAACTGTATCGTTATCGCATCGACGGAGGCTTCCCGGTGCCCGATCCGATGTCGCGGTTTCAGCCGCAGGGCGTGCATGGGCCGTCGCAAGTCATTGATCCGGCTGATTTTACCTGGACCGACTCCGCTTGGCAGGGGCTACCGCTGCGGCAATGGAACCTCTACGAACTGCATGTCGGCACCTTTTCGCCTCGGGGCGATTATCGCGGCGTGCAAGAGCGGTTGCCGTACTTACGCGACTTGGGCATCAATGTCATCGAACTGATGCCGTTGGCCGACTTTCCGGGTCGGTGGAACTGGGGATACGATGGCGTCGCCTTGTTCGCGCCGGCACGCTGTTACGGCACACCGACGGAACTGCGGCAGTTGATCGATACCGCCCACGCTCTGGGATTGGCCGTCATTTTGGATGTGGTCTACAACCATTTAGGCCCCGATGGCAACTATTTGTGGCAGTTCGCTACCGATTATTTCTCGCGAAAGCATCAGACCCGCTGGGGACCGGCACCGAACTTTGACGGCCCACGATCGCAAGCCGTCCGGCAATTTTTCCGCGAAAACGCACTCCGCTGGCTGGGCGAATACCACTTCGACGGTTTACGCCTCGATGCGACCGACACCATCGCCGACGCGACCGAACCACATATTTTGGCCGACCTTGCCGATGCAGTTCAGCAACAATTCCCGCAGCGGCGTGTCGTGCTGATTGCCGAAGATGGCCGAAATCTATCGACGCTCGTGCGACCACGAGCGATCGCCGGCTTCGGGCTGGATGCCGTCTGGTCCGATGATTTTCATAATACCATGCGTCGATTTCTGACGGGGGATTGCGAAGGCTACTTCCAACATTATCGCGGCACCACGGAAGACCTGGCAACCATTCTCAACGAAGGCTGGCTGTTCATCGGCAGCGACGACCCAGAAGACTTTCGCTCGCTCCGCGGAAGTTCGCCCAGCGGTTTGTTGCCGGAACAGTTCGTCATTTATTTGCAGAATCACGACCAAGTCGGCAATCGGGCCACGGGAGATCGATTGCATCATGCCATCGCTGCCGCGACCTACCGTGCTGCGTCGGCCGTGCTGTTGTCGACTCCGCAAACTCCGATGCTATGGATGGGGCAAGAATGGGCCGCGACCACGCCGTTTTGCTTTTTCACCGATCATCACCCCGAATTGGGCCGTAAAGTCACCGAAGGCCGACGTCGCGAATTCCGCGACTTCCAGGCATTCCGCGATCCGAGCCAACGCGAACGCATCCCC
>CALEEC010000230.1 GCA_937949245.1 uncultured Gemmataceae bacterium
ATCTTGCAGATACGAACCGCTGACATGGTAGATACGGCCATAGGCTCCCGATTGGAGTCGTTGACGCACTTCCAAGCACAGCGGATAATAGCGGACGTTGTAGTTGACGGCCGTCACTACAGGAGCTTGTTCGGCCAGGCGAACCAGTTCGGCGGTCTGCTGGCTGTTCATGGCCAGCGGTTTTTCGCAGATCAGATGCTTCCCCGCTGCCAAGACCGCTTGGCACTGGGCAAAGTGATGCCGATTGGGCGAGGTCAAATGCACCACCTGGACCGCGTCATCGGCCAACAACTCGTCGAGCGAGGTGTAGCCTTTGTCCAGGTGCAACGCCTCGGCCGCGGCGCGACTTTTTTCCGGCGTGGAACCGAGAATGCCCACGACCTCATGGCCCAGCCGGCGAATCGCTTCGACGTGGACCGGGCCAATGAATCCTGTACCAACGACAGCAGAGCGGAGACGGTTCATAAGGGTTTTTCACAAATTCGATTGTGCAAATTGCGTCGGTTTGTCCGATAAAATGGAAGCGGATCGACGCGCGATTGCTCGTATTTTAGGAAAAATCGGCCGATTGACCGCAGGGCGGCTGGTCCAACGGGGAGAAGAAGTGATGAAATCTTGGCTGATGACAACGCTGATGAGCTTGTGCCTAATCGGCAGCGTCGCGGCGCAGCAAGGCGGGGGAGGAATCGGTGGAGCCGGGGGAGCCGGCCGAGTCGGAGGCGGAGGAGCCGGCGCGGCCGGCGGTGGGGGGTCCACGTTCGACCCGACCGGCGGATTCAATCTCAGCCAGCAAATGGGGCAAGCACCCCTCGGTAACGCCGGCCGAACCACGGGAACCGCCGGTACCGGCACGGTCAGTCCCTCGAACCTGTTCGCTGCAACTTACGCCAACCCGATCGCATTAGGATTGACCACGGCGACCAGCGGCACGACGTTTCGCAGCGGGGCGACGGCCGGTTTTGGGCAGCCGGTATTCGGCAATCTGACGACCGGTACTGGCACCGGCACGGGCATCGGCACTGGTCTGGGAGCGGGAGGAGCGGCAGGTGGCCGAACGATCGGGACGACCACGGGACTAGGGGGGGGAGTGAGCGTTAATACCAACCTCGGCAGACGGGGGAATTTGGGGACCGCGGTCGGTGGACGGGGCGGGATCGGTGCCAACAACCTCGGCACTGTTCGACCACAAGCGATCGTGCATTACACCGCTCAACCCAACTTCCCGATGCCCACGACTGCTGCGACGCAACTTCAGACCGATTTGCGGGCCATGCTCGATCGTTCGACCCGCATTGCCAAGCCCGCGGATATCGAAGTGGCCGTCGAAGATCGGCAGGTGGTCTTACGCGGCAAAGTCGCTAGCGAACGGGAAGCCCGCGTGGTGGAAGGGATGATCCGGCTGACGCCCGGCGTGCGTTCGGTACGCAACGAATTGGAGTTTCCCCTCCCCATCGATACCGTGGAAGAGGAATAACCGGTCCCGCGCCGACAAGCACCGCCGCGTCTGGATTAGCCGAGAATCCCTCTTGCACCCAGCCTCAGGATCGATACCGTGGTCGGTGTCGATCTTTTGCTTTGCGTCGAGGGAAATCCCCTGCTTCCGCTTGCCGAGGCTGCCATGCTAGCGACCAACATTTTTTTGAAGATCATCAACCGCGAGATTCCCGCGAAGATCGTCTACGAGGACGAACACTGCTTGGCGTTTCACGATATTTCGCCCCAAGCGCCGGTGCATGTGCTGATCATTCCGCGCAAAGAAATCCGCACCCACGCCGATCTTACGGAAGCCGACAAAGCGGTATTGGGCCACATCCACTGGGTGGCCAAACAATTGGCCGAGCAACTCGGTTTGGCCGAGGGCTACCGTTTGGTGATCAACTGCAACGAAGCCGGCGGACAGTCGGTGCCGCACCTGCATTTGCACTTGCTGGGGGGCCGTAAGTTCGGTTGGCCTCCGGGATGAGCGAGCGTCGGCATGCGAACGGCGCACGCGCCCCGCAAAAAATGGACTTTTTGTTGGCTTCGGACCTGTTGTTCGCTGTCTCCGTGTGGCACAATGATTCTCGCAATCAGGTGCCTCTTCGGAGCAGATCTCATGGCCCCCAAAAAGAAGAAATCTTCCCCCAATAGTTCGCCCCCCCCTTCGCCGACCGAAGCGGCCACTAAGACCGCTAATGCGCCGGCTACGTCCGGGGTCGCCACTGCGGCCGCTATGTCACCGACTGCGTCCGACACGCTTGCCGCGGCTTCCGCGTCTTCGGCTGCCGCGGCTTCCGCGTCTTCGACCGCGTCTCCAGCCGGAGCTTCCGCTACGCCCAAGCCTAAGCGCAAGCCCAAGTCCCAAGCGTCTGCTGCTTCTGTAGCATCGGCTGAGTCTGCCACGCCAGCGGCTACTGCGGCACCAGCGGCTACGCCAGTGGCTGCGGCCAACGCGACGACTTCAGCGGCTGATGCGACCGCGTCCCCGGCGGCGGCTAACGCATCGGTCGCCTCGGCTGCATCAGGTGCATCGGCTGCCTCGGCGACGGCTTCCGCGGCTGGACCTGCGGCACCGGCACCGGCTTCGCAAGCCCCGGTCAAGAAATTGTCGGCCGCAGAAAAAAAGAAACGTGCCGAACAACGTAAAGGGCTGGATCTTCTCGAAAAAATGCTGATCGATTGGGTGTCCGCAGGGGACATTTTCGACGAATCGCGTTTAAAAATGCTGGATGAGCAATCACGGCAGTTGGCCGACGCCGCTTTGCTGCCGCTGCGCTATCGGGTGCTGGAACTCGTGCAGTTAGGGAAAAACGAGCACCTGAGCGACGCGGAAAAATTAGCGCGGGTGTCGGATCAGTTAGTTCGGCTGTGGGCGTCGGTACAAAAGGGACGGGCATACATCGACGAGCAAATGTCGAGCGACGAATCGGCCATCGAAGTGGATGCTAACCTCGACGAGATTCTGGGCAAAGTTTGGAAGATGACAGAACTCGAAGAGCGGGGCTATTGGAAAACGCAGCTCAGCTTGATGGAATTGGCCTATGAGGAGGTCGAAGACCACGCCCGTAGTCAAACGATGGAAACTAGCATGTTGATCGACCTTGCGGATGGCCGTATTTACCAGGCGATGTCGTTGCGGCCATGGCACGCGAAATTCTGCATCGAGAAGCACCCCAGTTTCTTGAATGTGCTTCAGGTGCCAGCCGCCGCGATCTATCCGGGATATTACAATCGGCGCATTCGCTGGGAAAGCGGCACAGAGTTGCAAAACCCGGTGACGCCTGAGGTGCTCCAGCAGGTGTACGAGCGGGCGTTGCCGGATTGGAAGACCGTGTTGGAGTTGTATCGGCAGCAGTTACGCAATCCGTTGGCTCCCCGAGCGATGCTGGTTTTGGTCCGATGCGATCGGGTGGCCCAAGTCGGCAACAAAACGGTGATCATCGATGCGAACGGCACCCGTGTAGAAGCTATCGGCATTCCCGGCGATGGGGACTCGGTCACGAGTCTGCAACTCGCGGCAGGGATGATGAACTCGGAACATCCGGCATTGTTCGTGCGGTTGCTGCCGGCGCTGTCGAAAGGGGCGATCGTGGCCCAGCCGTTGGCCGCGGTCACCCCCACGGCGCACCTACGGTTGACTTTATATGATCGCAAAAGCGCCCCAGGCATTCTCCCGCTCTGGAATTAAACTGGGGCGGCCAAGGGGGGCAGGTAGGTTCGTGAGCGATTGTCGAAGACGTAATAGACCGGCTCGCTGTGTCGAGATTGGGCGATCGTTTCGGGACGAACGCGGTGTCGGCCACCGTATGCACCGTAACGCTCGCCCGGCAATGCGTCTTTGCGAATGGTGCCAACCTTCACGAAACCGGCTCGCTCGAAGAAGGGATTGACCCGTCCCATCGCGGACAAGGTTTCGATAAAATCGACTGGGCAGGTCTGACAAGCACGGCGAACGAATGCGGCAGCGACCCCCGCGCCACGGTACGTCGGATGCAGCACGACTCGCGACAACAGCCACAATTGCCGATTGAGCGCTTCCAAAGCGATCCGTCCGCGGGCGTGCTTTAAGCCGAAGTAGCGGCTCCGTAACGTCAGCGAGGCGGCCGGTGCTGAGAAGACGCAGATGCCGATCGGCTGTTCGCCGTGCCATAACAGCACGATTCTGCGGGTAAAGGCGAGGTGATGGCTGCGGTAATGCCACCGAGCGAAGTACGGCCAGTCGACTCGGGTGCCTTCCGACAGCCATAATGCGTCGTGGAAGGAGATGCGTTTTTTTTACCGTCCGCCGCTGCCATCGCACGACGCCATCTCCCAGGCAGCGGACATGCACATCCGGGTTGAGGTCGTCGGTCAAATCCTCATGCGTCGTGGCCAGGAGCATGCCGACGTGCGACCGCTGCACCAGTTTGCGCAGGTTGAAGCTGATGACCTTGGCCAAGGTACGATCGAGATTGGCCGCGAACTCGTCAGCCAGCACGAAGCCCGAATCGGCTTGGGCCAAGGCCAAGGCTAAACGGAAACGGTAACGCTGGCCGTCGGACAACTCGCCCGGCGTGCGTAACAGCAAACGGGCTTCCGACAATCCACAGGCCGCCAACGCTTCCAACCGCTGCGCCACGGTGCCTGGCAGTGCCTCCACGATCGGCACTTCGGGCAAGACCAACTCGGCGATGTCGCGGGCCGCGCATTGTCGGCCCAGTTCGTGAAGCAACGAGGACTTACCGCTGCCACTGGGGCCGGTCAACAACACCAGATCGCCCGGTTGCAGGTCGGGCATCAGGTTTTCGACCACGACATACGGCGGTTCCTGGCCGCTGAGGCCAAACAAGTCGGCCACCTCGGCACAGGCCAACGACCGGTGCGGCGTGCCAAACTGGTAGCGAATGGTGATTGGGGTGAACATAGGAAAAAGCTCCGACAAACAGAATACGATCCGGCGTTACCACACGCGTGGTGCGTTTCCCGGCCCTAGCAGGTAGGCCGTCCCCGTCGCCGCGGCGTCGAGCAAGTCGTCGTGAACGCCCCGCGGAAAGCTCAGCATTTCTTCCCACAAAGCCTGCTGGCCAGCAACGACATTCCCTTGGCCATCGCCTTGCAAACGAAACGTGCCGTTCTGCACCGCGACGGCAAACGCCAAGATGCGTGCCTTTTTGCTACGCGTCTGCACCCACGGTTGGACCTTGGGGCCGAAGCGAGCCGAACGCATCAGCAATTGCCGAACCGCTTCGAACGCCGCGTTCGACTCGAATACAATGACATCGGGTTGCCAGCGTTGATCGGCTTGGTCGATGAGTGTCAGCAAATCTCCCGCGGATACCCGATGAGCGATGGCTTGCAAGCAGTGGACTTCCGAGCCGACCCGGGCCAACGTCACCAGAGCTGACGCATCCGCTTTCGGGCTGCTCCCAATTGCCGGATCGACCGACAGAACGACCAACTCGGCGGCTTGCGGTTCGTGCCACAAATGCAGCCAATTCCGTTGAATCAGCGTCTCTTCGGTGGGCAGGGGCGACAGATGATACGCTCGGGCAAACGACAGCGAGCCAATCTCGCGTTGGCGTTCGGCCAAGCGTTCACGGGGCCATTTTTCCGGCCAGATCGGTTCCAAGTTGGGCCCAATCGCCCGACGGAACAAAGCGTAGACATTTGATCGCTTCAATTCGCCATTCAGGTCGTCGGGGTGCCAAGGGGTGAATATGTTCCACAATCGGCCGGTCGGTTCCAACAGATTCACCAGGTTCTCGCGGAACAAGCGTTTGATCCGTTCGCGTTCCGCCTGGCTGCTGAGCGCACGCACATCGACGATGTCATCGCACACCAGTAGATCAGCGCGAGTGCCGGTCGAAGCTGCATCGACCCCCAATGCCGTCACACTGGGGCCGATCACGTTCCCCGGGCGAATAATGCTGAAACGCTGATCGGTCCATGGTTGACTGGGTTGCATCTGCGGAAACACCCAACGGCAGCGGGGATTGTCGCAGATGGTGCTGCGTAAAAAGCGACAGCGTTCGATGGCCAACGCCTCGGTCGCGCAGACGATTTTCACCCGCAACCCCGGATGATGGCCCAACTCCCACAGCACCCGGGCACACACCTGCACGCTTTTGCCATGATCGCGCGGCAGTTCGATCAGTGCCCGCGGGTGGACGTCGAGGAATTTTTGCAATTCTCGATGCACTTCCGCTTGCCGCACGGGCCGGCCATCGCTGTCCCGCAAACAGAATTCGATAAAGTCATTGACCGACTGCCGGGCACGCTTCACCCGTTGCCTCAGCAGCAGCAGCGCTCGCAGACGCTGCGGGGTGGTCGGCCAATTCGCCCAGCAGGGCTGAAATTTGCGCATCGTCGAGATCCTGCACGAATTTCGCCAGTTGGTAAATCGGGTCAGCGGCCGACTGCAACAACGCTTCGCTGGCAGGCCGAAGTTGCCCACGCCGCCGATCGAGCGTTTGCAAGCTCTTTTGCAAGCTCGACAGCACCTTGGCCGCGTCGCTTTTGATCTTGTCATCGTCGCTGCGCAGCAGTTGCCGCAACGTGGTGATGGCCTCGGCGCAACCTTCGGTCAACACCCGCTGCGTGGCTTGCTCCAACAGCCGTTGCCAGATTTCGGGATATTCGCTGGGCCAATGTCGTACCGTCGAACTGGAGCGGCCCAGTTTCTGACCGATGCTCTCCCACGAGGCACCACCGGCACGCAATTCCGCCGCTTGGCTCAGCTTGGCGAGAAGAGACGCTGGAGGGGATTTCATAACACGCTGCCACCACACAAGCGAAAGGCACGGAAAAAAGATCCTGGCTGGAGCCTAGGATCGGATCCGCCCTTGTCAACCGACTGCGGCGCATCGCCCCATTGTGAGTGGCACCTGGACCATCTATAATGACGCTCGGAAGCACTGATGCCGCCCCACCGTCCGGTGAGCCGCCCTCACACGAGCGGCACGCCCGCTTGCTGAGGAGATGACCTCACGCATGAACACTCCGGTATCCTCATCTCCGAGCGACACGCTCTTGCGCAAACGCGATCAGTTGCTGACGCTCTTAGGACAAATGTGCCGCGTGATCGTCGCTTACAGCGGGGGGGTCGATTCCACCGTCGTGGCCGCAGCCGCGTTCCGTGCTTTGGGCGACAACGCTTTGGCCGTCACCGCCGATTCCCCTAGTGTGCCTCGCGCTGAGATCGACAATGCCTGCCGTGTCGCCCAGCAGATCGGCATTCGTCATCAACTGATCCAAACCCACGAACTGGACAATCCCGACTATCGCCGTAACGACGGTTCACGCTGTTATCATTGCAAAAGCGAATTGTACGACCGCCTCGCCCAACTGCGGCCAACTTGGGGCGACGCGGTCCTCTGTAGCGGAGCCAACCTCGACGACCTCGGAGACTACCGCCCCGGCCTGACTGCGGCGGCCGAACGCGGAGTACGCCATCCGCTGCAAGAGGCCGGCTTCACCAAAGCCGA
>CALEEC010000231.1 GCA_937949245.1 uncultured Gemmataceae bacterium
GCGTAGCCAACTGGAAAGCGAAATGTGCCAACGTCGCCAGAATTCCGAGATGTTCAAAGACAAATACGGCATGTTGAAATTCAGGGTGAGTCGATACCCCAACATGTGAGCCGAGCCGATGGCCATGTCGGAGTATCCCGAAAAGTCGCAGTAAATACGGATCGCAAACGCCAAGACCCCCACCCAGATCGATCCCGTGGAGTAATTTTCGGGATGCTGAAAGATCGGATCGCAATAAATAGCCATCCGATCAGCGATGGCGAGCTTTTTGAACAGGCCCATCAGAAAGAATTGCACTCCGATTTGCATGCGTAGCCAGCTAAAGTGCTTACGTCGATGCGTCTGCGGAAGAAAATCCCCACCACGCACGATTGGCCCCGCGACCAAATGCGGAAAGAACAGGATAAACAGCATGAAGTTAGGCAGACTTCGCTCCGCTTTGATTTTGCGCCGATAGACATCGATGGTGTAGCTGATCGCCTCAAAGGTGTAGAAGGAAATACCGAAAGGAACAATAATGTCCAACGGGGTGAACACCCCGTGTTCGTTGGTCATAAAAGTCAATCCGAGGCCATTGAAACGGCAAAGGCTTTCGTGCAAGGACTCCAAAAAGAAATTCATGTACTTGAAGTAGCACAAAATACCGAGATTGACGACCAAACTGGTGCCCACGAGAAGTCGGCGTAACCAAGGGCGTTCGGTAGCGTCTAGACCGCGACCCAGCAGATAATCCATGACGGTCGTGCTCGCGACCAACAGAGCAAGCTCGGCACTCCAGACGGCGTAGAAGTAAAAGCTGGCGATCAACAATAGCCAAATCCGAGCCTTCGCCCAAGGGGTGGACCAATAGAGGGTGAAGACCACGAGGAAGAAAACCAAATACGCAAAAGAATTGAAGAACATCCGCCGCGACTCCTTCCGCGTATCGTGGGCTTATCTTTCGTCATGCGGTCAGCACTATAGCCTACTGGCCTAATGGGTCAATGCCGGTCCTCCCGCTGAAGTCCCCACCTTTCTCTCAAGTGGGAAAATCACGGAGATTCGCTCGTTGGCAGCAAAATCGGTCCTCGACCTCGGCTCGGGCATCCTGCCACCTTGAGAAAAGAACTGGGCCGACGAGCGCTGCTTCACCGCGAAGGCAGGCTGGAGAAACTCAGGGCGACGATGACTGCAGGCAAGGAACGGTGAGATGAGTAACTCGGGGCGACGATTGCAGCAAGATCTACCAGGGGGGGGGAATAAGTTGGGCGACGGGGACTGCTGGGCAACGAATGGCTTGATCTTGGAGCTTAGTTTTTCTGAATGGAGGCGAACAGGTCGGACATACGCATTCCCAGAGCGAGGCAGATCTTGTACAAGGTTCCAATCGAAGCCGAGTTTTTGCCAAGTTCGATCTGGGAGAGATACCCCAGAGAGAGTTTCGTTTTCTGAGATAGTTCTTGCAAAGTCAGGTGAAGGGCCTTGCGACGTTCGCGGATGACTTGTCCCAACGCCTGCTGCAAAGCGTCTTCCGTCATTCGGAGCAGACCTTTGCTCTCCAGGCATCGCGTGACGACCTCTCGCAACTGGTGGATCTGGAACGGTTTGGTCAGGTAATCATAGGCTCTGGCCCGCAGGCAATTCAGCGCACTATCGATCGAAGGATAGCCCGTCACTACAATCACACTCGCATCAGGGACATAATCGCGCAACCAACCGAGAACTTGTTCGGGATCAAGCCCTGGTAAAACGTAATCCATGATGACCAAATGATATTCCGGTCGAGCAGCGAGTACGGGTTCGATGCGTTGCGAATCCGAGAGGGTGTCGATGTGGAACGATTCCTTCGCCAGAGCCGCTTGGATCAAGGCACAGGTCGAAGGGTCATCGTCGAGAATCAGGATGCGAATTTCATCGGCCGGTTGTAATTCTCGATCCGGCGAGGTTTTATTTTGGAAACCATTCGAGGATGACTCCACATGAGATGATGAATGATGGGATGATATTTCATTCATTCTGATGTCCCCCTCTGGATTGGCCAAACGTAGCATTCTCACGAATTATTCCGAATTTCCCTCCGGTGGAGGACACAACGGCAAATAAACCTCCACCTTGGTGCCTACGTCCACTTGCGAGGCAATCGTCATTCCCCCCCCATGCACATACAGGGTCCGATAAACAATCGCTAACCCCAGTCCGCGATGCCGCGGTTTGGTCGTCACAAACAGTTCGGCAAAGAGCCGGCGTTGCACCTCGGGCTTGATACCACTGCCATTGTCTTGAATCGCGACAACGACGTGTTCTCCCGACCGAACATTCCCCCATTTGCTGAACGCTTCGCGTTCGGAAAGTTCGCGCACTGCAGTGCGAACCGTTACACTTCCGCTCGGTCGGCAGGCTTCGCGTGCATTATCGATCAAATAGTCAAATACCAGCGTGAGCGGTTGTGTTTCCATCGCTACAGGGGGCAGCTCGTTCGCAATCTGAAAATCGAGATGCAATGACCGCGAGGCAAGTTCGCGTTGCCGAACTTCGGCTTTGGCCAAAACGGGCGCTAACGCGGTCAATTGCGGTCGGACTTGCCCACTGCGACTGAGATGGTGCAATTGTTGCGTAAACTGAATTCCGCGCTGCCCGACTTTGCTTACTTCGGTCAAATATTGATGCTGGAGCGACAATGGGGGGAGTAACGGCAGGGTTAATTCTGTAAATCCGTTGACTCCGGTAAGAATGTTATCGAAGTCGTGGGCCATCCGGCCAATGATGACCGCAGATTCGCGTAGACAGCGTATCAGTTGCCGTTGATCAGCGGGACTGCCGAGCTGACGGGCTAACCAGGTCGAAGCGGCAAGAATCTTGGCCGAAAAAAGGAGCATTTCTTGATCCAAGGCAGACCATTGCCGTTGGGGATCGCTCTCTACCCAGAGCCAGCCAGCAGCTCGCTGGGGGATCGGTAACGATGCTACTAGCCTAGTCCTCTCTGCGCCTGGCTGGAGGAACGTATTCGAGAATGAGGAAGGAGATAGATCCACATTGGGCAGTTGTTGCCACCAGTCGTTCGCATCTGCGGGCGGAAGATTTTCCGCGTCGTAGCGCCAATGGATCGCGTCTTTGGCGTGAGCTGGCCAAATAATTCCCGCAGCCGTGGCTTGCAGACTTTGCGAAATCGTTTGCAGCAATTCATGAGGGGAATGGTCGGAAAATTGACTTGAATCAGAGTCGCCTATGCATCGGAGTAATTGGGCCAAAATTGAAAACATAGAATTGGATCGTAAATTACTTGAATCAATGGGTACTCGTTGTACAGGTAAATTATCATTGTTTTACGCTGTGTCTGTGACAAGGGCAAAATAAAGAGTTTCGCCTCAGCGAAGGGACGCTTAGAGGTTGCTAGAGGAAGAATATTGTTGCTTTCCCAGAAAATTAAGCTGAGGGTAAAATTTTCTCGGTGAGTCGTTGGAACATTGCCACAGGAATGTAGGTCTTCAGAATAACTTTAGTTTGGTGACCGAAATGTTACCGCGGAAGCAGATATCGACATCGCATCCCACGGTGCGGCGTCGATGGTGATAGTTGCCGTTATAGAGCAGATTTTCCCCTTGGTGAAAGTAACTTAACGGCAACGGGAGCGGATCGAGGGCGCACTCGACGCGGCTGGGTTCGGCATCTTCAGGAAGCAGATGAGGAAAGTTGAGATTCCAGAACGCCCCCGTTTCTAAAGGACGCACGAGCAAATCAGCCAAGGCTTGCTCGGCCCAGCGTTGTGCTCGCGGCCAGTCGTATTCTCGCCCCTTTTGACGAAAATGCGAGAACGCGATCCCCTTCCAGCCATGCAAGACCCCTTCGCGGACGGCCGCTACCGTTCCCGAGTAATAGATGTCAGCTCCCAAGTTCCCTCCAGCGTTGATGCCGGAGAGAATCCAGTCAGCGTCGGGCACCAGTCGGCTCAAGCCGATGCGCACACAGTCGGCCGGAGTACCGTGAACGATAAAACCCCCGGCTTCGCTCGATGGTTGGACTTGAACCGGTTGGTCGGTCGTCACCCGATGCGAACATCCCGACTGCGGTTGCGCCGGTGCCACTAAGACCGTTTCGCCGAATTGGCGTGCCGCTGCGAGCAGAGCGCGTATCCCGGGGGCGTCGTAACCATCGTCATTCGTCACCAAAAATTTCATGGCTCAGGCTCAGCAGGTATTCGTCGCCAAGGGAGGGGGGAACGTCTCTCGGTCCCGTGTTCCCCAAAGATTCAGCGGGCAGGAACAAAAACGTTGGTGGTGGTAGTCCTTGGAAACTGCCAGCACCAACGAGTAGCGTCACGGGGCGGGGCGGTCAATTTACTTCTTGGTCGCTTGATCCCGAATCAACAGCGTCGAACGATCGGCAGCGAAAGTAGATTTCGCCGGTGCGGTCATAAGGCGGTCTTCGCCGTAAGCCGAGAATTGATACTTCGGTGCCGGTTTGATGGGCAGCGATACGGCTTGCCCTTCGGTGGGCACGAGCGGGTAGGTCGGAGTCGCCGGGAGTGACTGCCGGGGCAGCGTTTCGGAACGGGGCAGAGGCACCGGATTGTTGGGGCCACCGTCGTAAGGATAGGTCTGCTCACTGCCGAAAGATTTGCTGCCTTGGGGATTCTGCGGCACCAGCCGAGGCGCGGGCAGCGAATTTGCGTCCGGTGGAATGGTCGGAATGCTCGGGTAACGATTCTCGGCGAAAGGTTGAGTGTGGGGGACTTGGGGGACGATAGCAAGCGGAGCCGGTTGAGATGGCAACGCGAGCGTCGTCGTCGGGACCATCACGCTTGCGCTCGTCGAGATGCCGTACCAGCCGTAGAAGCCAGGGTAACAATAGCCAGGGTAGTAGCCCCAGGGGCGCACTACGTAGTAACTGCTCCACCCCCAGCCCCAGTACGGACGAGCGACAAAACCGCCGCCCCACCCCCAACCCCAGTACGGACGCACAATCACAGGACCTCCCCAGCCCCAACGGCGCCAACCATGAACCAATTCGACATCCTCGTTTTCGGAAGCCAGCGACGACGGACGCAGGGCCAACGTCATCGTACTGCCAGCTTGGCCCGAGATGCCGGCTCGTCCTGTGATCCCCGGTTGGCCTGTGCTACCGCTGAGAGTTGCTTTCGAGCTGCCCAAGAGTATCACATTCTCCGCCGCGGCAACGGAGAAAGTTGCCAGGAGCAGCCCGCCCATGGCCAACAATGGGATGCGATTCCAAGTGGTCTTCATGCTTCGATCCTCCTCGGGAAATCCGTGGGTACTAGGTACGGATCTGGGGAGTTCCCGCGAATAGAACTCCATGGGCTTCGTGCGATCTCCGCTGGCTCCGCTGGTACAGGCCACAAGCATTTTATCCAATTTCCGTGGCCCGGGACAACAGAATCCTTAGGATGCGACGGGAGTATCGAATTTTTCCGAGGAGCTGAGCGAAATCGCCGTGGCAATCAACGTATGGCTCGCTAGGGTGATTTCATGAGCAACGCTGGGGAAGTCGAACCGACTTCCCGGCAGTGAGGGAGAGGGTGTTATCCGAGCGTCGATGCTTTAAGGGGTGGATTGCGATGGCTGATGCCACCATTGAAATTGTGGGAATGGACGAGCTGCCGCTGATCGTCGAGATGTACAACCAGATTTTCCGACCGGCACGCGATATCGAATCGTTCCGTCGCCGCTATCGTGGTCGATACAACATCTTACAGATGGTTGCCCGCATCAAGGATCGGCCGGTGGGGTTTTTCTTGGGGTTCGAGTTGAAGCCGGGGGTCTTCTATGCGTGGTTTTACGGCGTTCTGCCCGAGTTTCGCCGGCAAGGGATCGCTTCGCAAATGATGGAAGCGGTCCATGAGTGGGCCAGGCAGAACGACTACGACTACATTCGGGTGGAATGTCACAATCAACATCGTCCGATGTTGCATCTGTCGATCGCGTTGGGATACGACATCAACGGAATTCGTTGGGATCCCGATCGCTCCGACAATCTCATCATCTTCGAGAAGACGTTGAATCATTGACCTCCTGGGCAAGCCGGGTGCGCCAAGCATCGGTCTGGGATGGGGACAGAACTTCGAGGCAACGTACCTCCGCACGCAATTGCGGGAAGGGAGCCTCCACGACCCAAGAGCGAACCAACGGCGGCTCGGTCAACACCACGACTCGAAGGTTTTCCACCAGGGGAATCGATCGGGGGGAAGCATCCCCGCCGAGCCAAGCGGAAAGTCCCGCCAGACCGTTGCGAATCGATCCATCGGCGGCAATCGCTTCGTAGGTAAGCATTTGGAATGAGGCAGTATCGATCAGCGGCTGCGACGCGACGTGGGCATCCTCTCCCCCAGCCACGGCGACCAACGCAGGTGCCGGCCGAGGACCGGCCAACCAACCCTGGGCCGGGTCACCGACAATCGCCGCGGTCAACAGCGTTTGAAATTGATCCAAGGATGCGACGCCTTGCACCAGGACACGGAACCCCCGCCGTTGGCTTGGATGCAGTACCAGCACTACGGCATCATCGAGAACTTCCAA
>CALEEC010000232.1 GCA_937949245.1 uncultured Gemmataceae bacterium
GGCTCCGGGGGGGCTGGGGGGGCGGGGGCAATCCCGGTGGCAAGGAGACTTGTAGCGGGCGATCCCCCCAGCTCTGCCACGGAATCCGGACGGGTTCGGGAGCAGGCGCGTCGGATGTCGAGGCGGGGGACAGGGCCAACATGCTCAAAACCCCGTCGAGCAGGCCGATCCGTGGCTCTGGCTCTGAACCGGACCGCTTCAGTTCGTACCAACTCCGGGTCTGCGGGTTGGCCCGCAGATGCTTCACGAGCAGGTCCAGGTTAGCCTCTGAAGCCTCCCCGGGCGTCCACTTCTCCAACCGGTCTGCCTCACGAAGTAAGCGGACGACACGGCCTAGTTCGTTTGGAGGGATAGCCTCAGGGGTCAGGGTGACGGAAAACTGCCGGGGCGTCAGAGTGATCCACATCGCAACTGTTGCAGCAACCCCGATCAGCACGACCACCCCGACGGCCACCTTCACCATCCGCCCCATAACCGGATCATGCGGTGGGACGCATCCACCGCCTGCGATGAGGACATGGACATGGCCGGCCTCCCTTGAAGTGATGCGAGGGCGTGATGTGTTAGTCCTGATGCTCCCGATGAAGAAGTAGGTTGTTACTTGATCACCTCGTCACCCGCACCATTAGGTCTTTTCGTTGGGCTCGTGTTGCCCTGGCCTGTCTTCGGAGTAATCTTATTGTTCGATCCATTTCCAATTACGTTATTTGAGTTGGTCGTGCCGGAATTTGTTTGGGGGTTTGTGGAGTTCGAGGTCGGATTGTTATTGTCACAACCGAACAATTTGCGGTTGTTTTCACCATCCCACGGTTCGTCGAACCGGAATTCGCAGTGCAAGGCTTCAAGACCTAGTTCGGGCAAGATGACGACCCGCCAACTCAACAACGGCCGACCATCTGGGGAATAGACATCATTGGACAGGGGTCCGGTTCGGGAACTATAGCGAGAGATGGCGACTACGACTTGCTCCAGCTTACGGCGGGCAGCAGCTTGGTTTGAGCTTGCTAATGTGTTTTGCTGCTTTAACTCTTCAGTATCCTGCGTTGGGGGGGAGGGCGATCGCAATTTCTCAGTCGCCTGATTTTTAACTGAATGCCCAGTGAGCCACAACACTAACGCTAAGCCACAACACTAATGCTATGGAAAGTGCGAGAAGCCCCAGCACGATCACAAGCCACAGTCCGACTCGCGCACTACGTTTGCAGGGGACGCGTTGAGGCAACATAGGAAATACTTCGCCAAAGCCAATCTGAATTTTTGACAATTCATGTTGACTATCTATTTATCGGTAGGCTCTGTCAAGAGGCCAGTAGTCTGGATTAGAGCAATTTCTTGAATCGATCAAACGGGATGCGAAAGCAATAGCTAAAGTGACCGATGCCCGATCTTTCTATCGGGCTGAGTGGGCACGAGTGCTTACCGAGTGACGAGCGTCTGCTTGCTTGCCATGTTGTCCTCCGCCGCGAGCCTCTTGTCCCGCCGCGGGCTTCGTGTCCCGCCGCGAGGTTCGTTTCCCGCTGCGGGCTTTGCGCTGTCCGTCGAGTATGCATGATGCGTTTCCGGGCGGTGACATGGCGGGCTAACGCCGGCTGTTCCGAGAGTTGCCGCACCACTTTCTGTCGTGGTTGACTGGGTATCAGCAAGCATGCCGCTAAATCCACTTGATGCGCACCAGATCGCTCCATTTCCAGGGAGACGGTTGCCAATCGGCAGGTTCGTAGGTGCCGAACACTTTGTCCCACCAGTCGACGGCGATGCCGAAGTTCTTCTTCCACATCTGTTGGGCATGATGCACATGATGCACCGGTTGTTTCATCCAAAACACCACCTCTGGGCGATCGTGTTGCACCTGATGGGCATATGCGGCAAACACCGCGTACAACGAACCGCCGGCGAATAAACTCCAGGCGATCCAGTACCATTCCAGATACCACGCCCCCCCACAGATCGCGGCAAGCAGTGGCAGAGAGCCCAAATAATAGGCCAAAAACTCCAAGAGAAACCCCTGACCGTAGCCATCGTGATGATGCTTCGTATGCACTTTCCCCAAAAGAATCCGTCGGTGCATCAGCACATGAACCACATATTCAAACAGCGAGGCCAGGATCACGGCAACAAGCAATGCTCCCAGCACAGCCAAAAGATTTTCCAGCATAACCCCACCTCTTTGGGAAATCTGCGTAAACTGCGTCGTCTTCATTGTATTGAACTGGTTTCCCTCCGGGATGGACAAGTGGAGTTCCCCGGACCGCGACGCGGGCCGTCGCGGTTGGTCGTGTCTGGTGCATACAATTGGCACATTCCGATGGGTAGTGAGGGCGGATGGGGCAGTTGTTCCGATTCTAGTCGTCGTTCCCCCCAAACGACTGGCATCGTCGGCTCATTGCCCCTGAAGGGGCAAATGGTCAACCTCCGTTGACGGAGCCTCAGCACTTGGTAAGCAGGCGGCGTCCGTCGACGGAGCATCAGTAATTCGCGAGCCGGCAACTTCCGTCGACGCAGGCTGCAAGCCACGGACATGCCCCGAGATGCCCTCGGAAGTTTACCACGCGGGCGATCGGCCACGCATCCGGGGCAGAAGCATCACTTCTTGAGGATTTTCAACTCGACTTTGCGGAACTCGCAGGGGTGCGATTCCGATTGCAAAGCGATGTAGCCACTGTCAATGAGCAACCGCTGCGGATCTTGGATCAAACGTTTCGCGTCCGGGTCTTGCGGGTCGAGTTGCGGTTGTTCGTATTCCAACACTGGCTCGCCGTTGACGAAGTGCGTGATGTTGCCGCTGCCGTGGACTTCAACCTCGACCGTCACCCATTGATCGCCGTCGTAGGTTTTCGACTTGGAATTGGTGCAGTGCGGCGTGAACAGTTTGCCGTTCATCACCACATGCGTCCCCGGCGAACACAGATTCGCGGTGCTACGCGGCCCTTTGCCCAAGCCGCCGAGCAACTGCACTTCGACCGACACCGGGAAGCGTTGTTCCTTGGTCATCGTTTTAGGATCTTGGCAATGGATCATAATGCCGCTATTGCGAACCGCCCACCCTGGCCCACCGGGGCATTGCTCGCCGACAAAGCGATACTCCACCCGCAACCGATAGTGCGAGAACGGCGTCTTGTAGAACAGGTGCCCGAAGCGTTCTTGGAACTTGTCGTACTTCTCGTAGCTGACCTTGATGACGCCATTCTCTACCCGGAAGGTGTCGGCGAAATTATCTCCCAATTCGTAGCCACGGATCTTGGGGGTCCAGCCGTCGAGGTTTTTGCCGTTGAATAGTGGAATCCACTCGCCTTCCGGCAGTGGCTCGGCGGCACTTACCGGCTTGGCGAGAGTCAAGACACTGACGCAGATCCAACCACCGAGAAACATTGCCAGATTTTTCATTGCACCATTCCTTTGCCCAGGAGAGGTTTTGTCGCGTTCGCCTTACATAGAGCCATTTTCACGTGGAAGATGCGATCGCATTCGTCCTGCGTTGCTGCATTCGCACGACGGAGGCACCGCGATCACTGCCAGAAGCAGGTTCCCTTGTCGTCCCATCATTTCGACAGAAAATGTCCAATGCCAGCAAAATCAAGGTTTCCGCAGCGCCGGCGTGATTTTCTGCGACTTTTTCCATACTCCCCGCGCGCAGGAAAAACCTGGTATCGCAGCGGAAAAGTATCGTAGCGGCATGAGGCACAAGCGAGGAAGCGGCGCTGTAGTCGCTTGCTTCTGGTGATCGACCGGCACGAATTCGAGGACACAACATGTCTAGCATGACCACGATCGATGATTCGGTCCTGGGGGGGCCGCTGGTTCGGCACATGCTCGATTCCTATCGGCGTTGGTTGGGCGAAGACCTGATTCCTCGCAGTGGCGACGACCAATCGGATGCCCAACGGTTGTTCGAGGCTCCATTTGTGGTGGTGGCCCACGGAAATGAAGCGGACCCGATCTTGTGCTACGGCAATCGTGCTGCGTTGGCCTTGTGGGAGATGTCATTTGCCGAGTTCACCCAAACGCCGTCGCGACTGACCGCAGAACCGATGCACCGCGACGAACGGGCACGCTTGTTAGAAACCACCACCCAGCAAGGCTTTAGCCGCGACTATCGCGGTATCCGCATCTCCAAGACGGGCCGACGTTTCGCCATTGCCGGCGTCACCGTTTGGAATATCGTCGATGCCTCCGACCAACGCCTCGGTCAAGCCGCTACCTTCGCGCAATGGACCTTCCTGACGTGACCTCTGAGGGCTAAGTCGTCTCCTTGCTCTGGCAGATTATCTTGACCTGGCAGAACACCTTCCCCGCAGAGAAAACCCGTTGGTAGATGGCTCGCTTTTCGATGTTGGGGCGCATCGGCAACGCCACAAAAACTTGTTCCGATTAGAAAAATCGCCTGTCGATGCACTATCGATAGTGTGCGTATGATTTCCCAGCCGACCTCTCAGGAGACCGTAACGGATGCGTTTGACACGAAACACAACTCGGCCTTCGTCCCCCTCGCGTGCCCGCCTTGGACCGACGCTGGAAACTCTGGAGACGCGAACCGTCCCGACCGCGACCCTTCAGGTGATCCACAACTCCCCTTATGCCACGGCCAAGTCGGTCGATGTCTATGTCAATGACGTACTCACTCTGGACAACTTCAACTTCCGCGAAGCGACCGGCTTTCTCACTCTGCCGTCGAATGTGCCGATCAAGATCGACATCACCGCTGCTACTGCCCTCGATAACTCGGCCCCGATCTTCTCGACGAACACCACCTTCGCTACGGGCAAGAACTACATCGCCATCGCAGGAGGCAATCCCGCTTTGACGACTGGCCCCACCGCGTTCGGTTTGTCGGTTGTCGACTTCGCCCAATTGTTTGCCACGCAACCGACCAAGGTCGATGTAGCCATCTTCCACGGTTCGCCCGATGCTCCGCCGGTCGATGTCTTGGCACGCAACGTCGCTACACTGGTCGATGATCTGCCGTACAACTCGGCGACCAGTGGCTATCTGAGCTTGGTCCCCGACGAATACACGCTCGATGTGACGCTGAGCAACGGTGTCACCTCGGTAGCATCGTTCCAAGCGGACCTGACGGCCGCGACGGGCAAAGCGATGATCGTGTTGGCCAGCGGCTTTGCTGCCCCGGCCACGACCAGCGATCCCGAACTGGGGCTGCTCGCCGTCTTCGCCGACGGCACCTCGACGCTGCTCCCTCCGGCACCACTGCCGACGTTTTTGCAAGTGATTCACAATTCCCCCTATGCCGCGGCCCAGGTGGTCGATGTCTATATTAATGGGGCATTATTCCTCGATGACTTCAAATTCCAGACCGCGACCCCCTTCACCAACGTGCCCAGTGGCGTGGATCTGACGATTGACATCGTCCCCGGTTCCGCCCCGGACAACAAGAATCCGCTATTCACCACCAAGGTGAACCTGTTGGCCGGCAAAAACTATGTGGTACAAGCGGTGGGAGATCCATTGCTCAAGACCGGCGCAACCGCGTTTGGTTTAGCGGTGTCGGCCAATGGTCAGCGGATCTCGAGCGATGCCAGCAAGAACGAAGTGCTGCTGTTTCACGGCTCCCCCGATGCGCCGCCGGTGGATGTGAAAATCCGCGGCTTGGGCACCATCTCGGACAACTTGACGTTCGGTGCGTTCGATCCCGACACGATCTTAGCCGCCCCGGGAATGTACATCATCGACATCACCTTAGCCGACGGTGTCACGCAAGTGGCATCGTTCCTCCTGGATTCGACTTCCTTGCAGGGGGCTTCAGTCGTCATTTCCGCGACAGGATTCGTTGCCCCGGGGAGTGCCAGCGATCC
>CALEEC010000233.1 GCA_937949245.1 uncultured Gemmataceae bacterium
TAATTTGGCCTTCATAGCACTCCATACCTCATCTGTGGGAGTGGGAACCGTCATCTCTGCCGGTTGAAGAGGATGGTCGTTGTCGTCCCTGCTCCCGACGGCGGGGCGATAGAAACTCTCCGTGCCTCTATCGGACGCCCGTCGGCATCCGCTCCCGTTGAGCGGAGGACCATCCGCGATCCGGGCAAGAGAACGAATCGCAGGTAGTTTTCAAAACTGACGATCGGCAAATGGTCGCTTCCGACTTCAACAAACGACGGGGGTGTGCGCGATTTTCTGCTTCTAAGCAAAGAGCGGAAGAATTGGAAAAGAGGGAATCAAGTGGTTCCAGCGAAAAGGAGCAAATTCCGCGGAATCGCTCAAAGCGGAACAATCGGCACGCCGATACCAAAAGCAAACGTCAATTCGACCGATTCGAGCTGAGGCTGGTTCGGATAGGTCGCGGGAGCGGTTCGGCGGGACGTGCCAGCTGTTCCCGATTCCGAAGTGATCGCAGCCTGAGAAGCGATTGCTTACGCCCGAGGAAACTATAGGAGATCCAGGGTATGAACAGCCATCGTGTCTGGAGCCGACTCGGCCGACGCTTGGCCTGGGCATGGAGTCGAGCCACACGGTCGATGGGGCGTGCCGCTCTCGCTACCGCTCTGGCCACGAGCGGAGCGTTCTGCACCAATACGGCCCAGGGCCAATCGGAACTTCCGGTGGCCCCCCAGAAACTTTGGTTAGAAGGCACCTCAGCTCACCAAGTGCCTTCGGGAATGAAACATGATCCGGCAGTCACTCCCGTGGGGTGTGCCAGTTGTGGAACGTTGCCTCCGCCTTCCTTCTCGGGCGAGATGCTGTTGGCTCCGTGCATCGATGGTTGCGGGAGCAGTCAGTGCAGACCCGGACGCAAGCGTTGTGACATCGGTTGCAACGACACTGCCTCGGGGCGACTGTTGGCCGGTATCATCGACAGTCTCTGCTGTCCTGATCCTTGCTACGAAGCGAAATGGTTGCCGTTGGCCAACAACGCCTTTTTCCAGAACAGTCCGCGACCTGTCAGCCAAACGGCTCTCCGTTGGGACGCCGGCTTAAACTTCACGAAGGTCGATCGGGCCGAGTATTTCATGGCCCGATCGCGAACCTCGGGGGCCGGTAAGGGACCACCGTATATCAGTGCGTTGGATTACCACGATCTGAATCTGTATACGGAAATCTCGGCAGGTCCGGCGTTTAGCACCTTCATCAACACGGCGTATCGTCGCATTGATCCCCGAGAAAACAGCCTCACGGGACCGGCGGGGAATTTCGGTGATCTGACCATCGGCACCAAGAGCGTCATCGTTGATACGGAGTTGTGGTTGTTGACCTTCCAATTTTCGACCTTTGTTCCGACCGGCAATTTCACCACGGGCATCGGCACGGGGCACGTCTCGTTGGAGCCGTCGCTGCTTAGTGCCCTGAAGTTGTCGGAAAGAACTTACTTGCAAGCAGAGTTGGCCCAGTGGATTCCAATTGCTGGGGATGCCACCTTCTCGGGATCGGTGCTGCGCTATCATGCCGCGTTGAACCATCAGTTGTTCAAATCGCCGACACTGTTGATTGTTGGCTCGGCCGAGTTTAACGGTTGGACGATGCAAGACGGCGCTTACACGACCGGCATCGGTGGTGGCATCACGCCCACTTCGGGGGACACGATCTTGTCTGTCGGCCCGGGAGTTCGTTTCATCATCTGCGAAAACTGGGACATCGGCTTCGGGGCGGCGTTCGCCATCACGAATAATCAACGCTGGGCCGAGCAATTGTATCGCACCGAAATGCGGCTCCGCTTCTGAGGCGGAAACGTCGAACTTAGTCCAACGACTTGCGGAAACTGTCGGGCGAAGGAGGTTTTCTTCGTGCCGACGGTTTCGTTTATTGGCATTGCCCGAGCGGAAATTCGGGGCATGGGAGGATGCATCGCCACCGGCTTTTGTGAAAAGTTTTCCCTAAGTCCTCAATCCTTGGGCATTTTGCTTGACAGGCATGATTGGGTCTACTAGACTTCATTTCGATTTTCGGAGATTCATCCCAGATTCCTTTCTGCTTTGGGAGAATGCCCTGTGACCAAAAAAGAAATCGTCAAGCAAATCTCCCAGCGTGCGAAGCTGACCCAACTCAAGACCAAACAGATCGTCCAATGGACCTTTGAGGCGATTATCGATACGCTCGCCACCGAAGGACGCATCGAACTGCGGAACTTTGGTATCTTTGAGGTCAAACGACGCAAGGCACGCAAAGCACGCAATCCGAAAACCGATGAAAAGGTGATTGTGCCGGAAAAAAACGTGGTGACCTTCCAACCCGGCAAACGGATGGAAACCAAGGTCGAAAAGCTGCAACTTCCGGTCTCCCGCCGTCGTCGTCCTCGCGAGGTCGAGTCAGGGCCGGCCGAGCCGGTGATGGCCGCCACGGGAGCTACCGAATCGGTAATTTCTGCGACCGATTCGGCGCCGACTCACCCGGTGCAACCGTCGCCACCGGTCGGTACGCAGCCTTAGCGAACCGTTGGGGAAAACTTGGGTCACGGATCTAGCCCCACAGAAGGGACTTCTGTGGGGCTTTTTCGTGGGCCATCGCCAGAAAGACGGCAGCTTTGGGCTCCGCGTTCCGGCGTGGAGGATGCAAAAGCCGCCTTCTCCTTGTGGGGGAAGAAGTTTCGTTGGCTTCGCGGTTGCATCCCAACGATTCAGACGTTGGTTTCCGTGTCCTTATTCATGGGGAACCTCGGAAAGTGCATTATCGCTGGTATGGGGGCACTATTTCCGAGGGGGGATCTTCCAAAACTCATCGAAGAACCCGGCATCGACGATTTTCCCCGGCGCTCGGGAGGTCATCGGGGTCGAGGCGTCCACAATGGCCCAATCGGGCAACTTGGGAACCTGACGTGCGTTGTTCAGGTAGTCATACTCGCGGAAGGTGAAGCCGCTGTTGAGTACGATGTACTTCTTCGGATTCAGCGGATTCGGATAGATCATTATGGGGACATGAACCGAGCTATCGTACACCTTCTCGCCGACTTTTACCCCCTGGTCGTTCCAGACGATCGGCAGTTGCCCGGCTAAGCGAGCGAGGAGAGCATTGCTTTTCGGATCGCCCCACAAAACTAGATGACTTGAGGCAATATCCGCGTCGGTGATTTCCTGATCGGTCTTGACGGGGGCCTCTCCGCGAAATTGCTGACGCCAGTGTGTGATGGCATGTCGGCTTTCCGCAGTGACGAATTTGCCGAGGGGTTCGTTCATCGGTTTGCCGCTAGGCAGTACCATGACGAACCGATCCATGAACGCATCGTCGATCGGACCTTGTAAGCCGTGCCGCTTGACCAAGCCTGTCGGTTCGTAGTGCGGCACCCGGACCCAGTGTCCGCCTTCCCAGCGGAAGGATGCCTTCCAAGAGCGATCCGACTTCATCATCCCGGCATCTAAGGGCGTAATTTTCGTTCCGGGGGGACCGATTTCGACCTTCACCACGGGAGGATGATGCGGGCTTAACGTCTCAAAGGGAGCCAATCCCGCGGGAATGTCGAGGGTGAACGCGGTCACATTCTCGGGGTGTACCGCCACGCGGTTGTTCGGCAACAAGGTGGCATGAATCGTGGCTGGTTCCCAGTGTTCGGTTAAGGCATCGATCGTCACCCAGTAGGAACGGTTATAACGCAAGGTGTAGGTGCGAAAACGTACCGAGGTCGGCAAATCGGGGCGTCCTCTCGCGGCAAGAGCGTCGATGCGCCGATTGATTTCGACTTTAGCTTCGGGGTGGTACTTGTGTCCAGTCTTGGGGCCGATGATGTGAATCAATTCGATGTTCCGTTGAGCCAACGCTTGCTGCATCACGTCAGCCGCCTGCTTCTGTCGGTCTTCCTCGCCGCTGTAGGCCACGGTGGGACAATTGAACAGATTGTCGGCGTAGCCGGGACAGTCGTAGAGTCGCCAGAGTTTTTTCTCGTACCAAGTAGGTTCGACCTTTTCTTTTTGGAACACGTTCAAGAATTCGGGGGTTTCCGAGAAGCCGGCCCCCGGAGCGGCAGCTACCCAAAGACTGGGATAATGAACGGCAAACTGCCAACAGGCGGCACCGCCCATCGAGAAGCCACGCATCACGATGCGTTTTTCGTCGATCGAGTAGTGCTTTTGCACATGAGCCAGGGCTTCGAGTACGTCGATTTCCCCCGCAAACTTGTTCGCGTTGCAATAACGACCATACGGATGCAGCACAAAAGCATGCGGCGGGGTGAATTCCCCCGGATTGGTTTGCCGTTGCTGCAAAAACGCTAGTTCGGTCAGCGTTTCACCGCGACCGTGGCACCAAATGTCGAGGCGATGCTGGTATGGTGCATTCGGTTGATAACTTGCGGGGACCACCAAACCATAAGGTTGTACGGAACCATCGATCTTCGAGACATAACCCCGCACGACCAGTCCGGTAGCGGTGGTCCACGCGGGTTTGCCTTCGCGGAGTTGTTGGGCACGCTCTCGTCCTTGTTGCAGCAATTTGCGAGCGATGGGAATTTGTTTCAGATCGTGAAATTCATCAAACCGCAACGCATAATCGACCGCTTTGTGAAAGATGAGGACATCGGGCAGTAGTTCCAACAGGGCCGGTTGCTTCGCTAAGGTCTTTCGCAGCGATTCGATTTCCTGGGCCAAGGCGTTGACACCTTTGGCTAGTTCTTGCCGATCCGCTTCGGGTAATGCGATTCCCGGAGGTGGGATTTTCCGCACCTGATCGGGGAAATTATCCTTCGGCCCATCGGCCCAGCCGACGAGCGGGACCAACCCCAGCAGCGCAAACACGGTGAAGACTTGGGGGAACCATCGTGCTGACAACATCCCGTTGCTCCTTGTGGACAGACTTCGTAGATTCCGAATTTGTGGCAATCGACTAGGTTGTGCCATACCGTGAGGCCAGTTCCTAGCGGAAAATCCGTTTTTTCGGCAGACGCTGCTCGCTGGGTGAAGCTAACGGAGGGGAAATGCGGTTCAACAGAGGGAAGGGGTAGCTTGGAAGCATGGGATCGCTGGGGGCCTCTTCTCGCGACCTAGGGGGAGTCGCTATATTTTCTTCGATCGGAGAAAGAACTCCGGTTTTACTTCGTCATTTCCTGGAGGGAACCGTACTGCCGATGACAGCTACGACTTCTGCCGTCTTTCAGCGATGTATTCATCCGCAGTGCGGTACTACGGTGGACCTCGACGATACGACTTTTCGCTGTCCCCGCTGTGGCGGATTGCTTGATGTGGCCTACGATTGGAATCGCATTCGTCCGCCGAAGTCGTTGCGGGATTTCGAGGCTCATTGGGCACGTCGAAGCGATCCGCTGTCATTTTCCGGGGTTTGGCGGTTCCGCGAGCTTTTTCCCTTTGCTCCCGAGGATCGCGTTATGACCATCGGGGAAGGGCAGACCCTGTTGCAACCTTCCGATTTCGTCGCCCAATACGTTGGCTCGAAGGAAGGCAGAGTCTTCCTGCAATACGAGGGGATGAATCCTTCAGGAAGTTTCAAAGATAATGGGATGACGGCAGCTTTCACCCACGCACGCATGGTCGGTGCGCGTCGAGCGGCTTGTGCCAGCACGGGCAACACCAGTGCTTCGTTGGCAATCTATTGTGCTGCCACCCATTTGATGCGGGCCATCATCTTCATTGGTAGCGGCAAGATCTCTTACGGCAAGCTTGCCCAGGCGTTGGAGCATGGGGCGCTGACGGTGCAAATTGCCGGCGATTTCGACGATGCCCTGATGCGAGTGCAGCAGGTGGCCAAGCAGTTGGGAATCTATCTGGTCAACAGCATCAATCCGTTCCGCTTGGAAGGCCAGAAGTCGATCATGTATCGCGTCTTGGAAGCTCTCCGTTGGGAGGTACCCGATTGGATTTTGGTGCCGGGCGGAAATTTGGGGAATGTCAGCTCTTTCGGCAAAGCCTTTTTTGAGTTGCTCGATTTGGGGTTGATCCCTCGGGTGCCACGGCTCGCGGTGATCAATGCGGCCGGAGCAGATACCTTTTACCAACTTTACGAGCGTCAGGGAGTCCGTTGGAACGGCGGCCAACCCGATCAAGCGAAAATCAACAGCTACTTCACCGCGATGGATTCGGCCAATCTCCGTGCCGATACCTTGGCCAGCGCGATTGAGATCAATCGGCCGGTGAATTTGCCCAAGGCATTGCGTGCTTTAGAACGCTGCGGGGGCGTCGTCCGCGAAGTGACCGACCAAGAAATTTTGGATGCGAAAGCCAAAGTCGGTGCGGGGGGGCTAGGTTGCGAGCCGGCCTCGGCGGCCAGCGTCGCGGGACTGAAAAAATTGCGTGCAGAAGGTATCATCGCTGCCGATGAACGGGTCGTCTGCGTATTAACCGGCCATCAAATGAAAGATCCCACGGCTACCGTGGCGTATCACGGTTCCGATCCGAAAACGTTCGAGGAAGTCCTGGGCAAACGCGGGGTTCGTCGGGCGAGCTATGCCAATCGTCCTGTCCAGGTGCCCAACGATTTGAATGAAATCGTCAAAGCAATCGAAGTGTATGCGTGATCTGGTCCACCGTGAGAATTGAGCAATCTAAGTGAGTATAGCCTATGCCCCTGCAAATCCTCAGTCATGCCGAAGGAGCTGTTTTGCCGCTACGGGTTCAGCCGGGGGCGCGCACGACTGGCGTACTCGGCGAGCATGCCGGTATGCTGAAAGTGGCGATTCACGCCCCGGCTCAGGACGGGCGAGCCAACGAGGCGCTCCTCGATTGGCTGCGGGGCTGGCTCGGTGTGCGGCGTTCCGAGATTGCTTTGATCACGGGCGCGACGGCGCGGCAAAAGTCGGTGTTGTTTCGCGGATGGTCCCCCGAGCAACTTTCGGCCAAAATCCAGACATTACTTGCAGGCAGCAATTCCGCAGCGGATGCAACCGCGACTTGATTCGCTCCCGCAGTTCTCGTTCGACCAGCAGCACGAGCATTCCGTAAGGGATCAAGCCGATCAGCAAGGTCCAGGCAAAGTCGGTCCAGGTCGTGACGGTCGGCACGATCTGAGCGAAGCTCCAAAGCAACGCCGGCACGCTAGCCACCAATAGAGGACCGAACCAACCTTGCCACAGATAGTCTGCGGCTCCCACTTCCACCGTGCGACAGGCGGCCACGACGACATACCCACAGAAAGCGATATTCGGCAACGCGATCGCCCAAGCGACTCCTTCGATGCCCCATAACTGCACCCACCACAGGCTGAAACCCAAATTGACGGCCGCTTCGACTAAGGCCAAACGGGCAAACCAGCGAAGTCGTCCGACCCCGTACAAAATCCGCGAGCCGATCGATTGGGCAACCCCCAGCGTCAACGTCAGTGACAAGATGCAGAGAGTGGGGTAGCAAGAACTGGCATACTTGGCATCGCCCAGCCAGATCGTCAAGAACGATTTTCCCCACAGAATCAAGCCCAGGTGGATCGGCAGTACCAAGTACAAAACCCAGCGCGTGCCGAGCAACAAAATCGAACGGATAGCAGCGATATTTCCCGAGGCTTCCCATGCGCTGATGGCTGGGGTGAGCGTTGTGGTTGCCGATCGGAGGATCGCTTTGGCAAATTCGACCAAACGAGAAGCGATGGCGAAGTGCGTAATCATCGGGGTGGTCAGAAAACCACCAATGACCAACGCCGCGGTTTGCATCGTGATTCGCCCCGCGAGCATGGCGAGGAACGCATCGGTACTGTAACTGCGGACGAGTTTCCAGGTCGGACGATCGATCCAACGCCACGAAAGCCGCAATTCGGGCAAGAAGTGGAAGACCAAGCCAACGAGAACCAGGTGTTCCGCGATGTTGGCCGAGGTGTAGACGAGGCCGACCTCCCATAAGCCGCCGTCGTTTTCCAAAACGGCCACGATCGCCAGCGTTCGCAAGGCCAAAAACACCAATTTGACCGCGCTTTTGCTGCCGTAACGGTTCAAGCCGTCGAGAATCGCTGGAAACAGGCTTGCAGGGAGCGTGAAGGCCAAATTGGCTAGCATCAGCACCATGAAAGCGAGCGTCTGCGTCGGGCTGAGGGGAGTCTGTCCGAGCAGGCGCAGCAGCAAGGGCGTTAAACTTCCTCCAACGAAAAGGACGATCCCGCCGGCTACGAGGAAAACGGCGAACGCGGTGGAAACGAGCCGATTGAGTTCCACCGTTTCATTTTTGGCCGAGAAACGAGCCACATAGCGGACCACGCAGGCTGCTACGCCCAGATCCAACAGGGTGAAATAGGCCAACACCGATTCGACAAACACCCAGACGCCATAGGTCGAGTCACCGAGTCGGCGTATCAGATAGGGCGACAGAAAGAACGCGATCGCTAAGGTGGCAAAAAACGCCAGCCAATTGGTGGCTGCACTGCATAGCAGTGCCCGCGGTGTCCAGGTATGATTCTCAGCCAAAGG
>CALEEC010000234.1 GCA_937949245.1 uncultured Gemmataceae bacterium
GTGATCTGGTATCAGGGAGAACACAACACCCGGGCCGACTGCGCCTACCTGTATCGTATTCAACTGCCGTTGTTGGTCGCTGATTGGCGCTCCCGTTGGGGACAAGGCGAATTTGCCTTTGCCTGGGTACAATTGCCCAACTTCCAGGGGGGGAACAATCGTTGGCCGATTGTCCGTGAAGCGATGCTGGAATCGCTGCGTGTCGTGCCGAATTCAGGAATGGCGATCACTTTGGATGTCGGCGATCCCAAAGACATTCACCCCACCAACAAACAAGAGGTAGGCAAACGACTCGCCGCTTGGGCGCTGGCGACTCAGTACAAAAAGCCCATGCCGTTTTGCGGGCCACTTTTAGAATCGCATCGCGTCGAAAAATCGCAGATTGTCTTGAAGTTTACCCACACCGAAGGAGGGTTGAAATCTCGGGGGGAAACTCTAGTAGGCTTCGAGATTGCCGGTGCCGACAAAGTGTGGCGTCCAGCGAAAGCAGAAATCACGGCTAACGGCGAGGTTGTGGTTCGCTCAGCCGTCGTCGATGAACCTCTCGCAGTCCGTTATGCTTGGTCCAACAACCCCGAAGCTAGTTTGATCAACGGTGCCGGCCTGCCTGCTTCTCCCTTCCGAACGCAAAAGTGGGATTAGGGATTAGCGTTGTCTCTCCCCATGTTTTCCCCCGGAGTATCTCCAATGTCGCCCTCCGCCTTCGTTCGCTGGAGTTGGCTGGCTGGTTGGCTCGGCGTTCTGACCACTGCTCCCGTGTTCGCGGTAGACAAGCCGAATGTCATTCTCATGGTCATCGACGATCTGGGCTGGCGAGACTTGGGGTGTTACGGTAGCACCTTCTACAAGACGCCCCATATCGATCGGCTGGCCCAAGAGGGGCTTCGTTTCACCGAAGCCTATGCTTCCTGCCCGGTCTGCTCTCCGACGCGGGCTTCGCTGATGACGGGAAAATATCCGCAGCGGTTCGGCATCACTGATTGGCTTCCCGGACGCGCCAACAATCCGAGTCAAAAGTTGCTTCAGCCCAAGTTACGCAACGAGTTGCCCCTGGAGGAAATCACTGTCGCCGAGGTGCTCAAGAGTGCCGGCTACGCGACCGCTCACGTCGGCAAATGGCATCTGGGCGGTGAGGGATTTGGTCCTAACCAACAAGGGTTTGACCTCAACATCGCCGGCGACCACTTTGGCAGTTTACCCAGTTACTTCGCCCCGTTCCGCAATCGACAGGGCAAGCCCATCCCCAACCTCGACCATGTTCCCGAAGGAGAGTATCTCACCGATCGTCTCACCTCGGAAGCCGAGGCCTTCATCGAACGCCACAAGGATCGTCCCTTCTTCTTATATTTATCGCACTACGCGGTTCATACCCTGCTGCAAGCGAAGGCCGACATTTTGAAGAAATATCCGAATTCGATGCAACTCGGCAAACAAAGCAATCCGTTTTACGCGGCCATGATCGAGAGTGTCGATGAGAGCCTCGGCCGAATTCGCCAGAAGCTCCACGATCTGAAGTTGAGTGAAAAGACCCTCATCATTTTCACCTCGGACAACGGCGGGCTGGCCACGCAAGAAGGTGACCCGAAAACGAACACGCCCGCGACCATCAACGCCCCGCTGCGGGAAGGCAAAGGCTATCTCTACGAAGGCGGAATCCGTGTGCCACTGCTGCTGGCCGGTCCCGGAGTCCCCTCAGTTTCCACCAACGCGACTCCGGTTTGCAGCATCGATCTGGTGCCGACCATCCTCGATATCTGTGATGGAAAAACGGAAGCAAAAATAGATGGCCTGAGTCTTGCCCCCCTCCTGAAAGGCGGAAAACTCCAGCGCGACGCCTTGTACTGGCACTACCCGCACTATGCCAATCAAGGATCACGTCCCGCATCGGCCATTCGCGAGGGAGATTGGAAACTCATCGAGTTTCTCGAAAATGGCCGACATGAGTTGTACAACCTTCGTCAAGACATCAGCGAGTCCCGCAATCTCGTTCTCGAAGAACCGCAACGTGTGCGTGATTTGGCCGCGAAGTTGGAGGCATGGCGTAAGTCCGTGAACGCTCCTACGCCGTCCCCCAACCCCCAATATCTGCCCAATCTGCAACAAAGCGATGGCAGCATTGTCTTGCACGCGCGCACAGCCGACGTTCACGGCGTGCAATTACGCTACGAACCTCTGCCGCACAAACTGACCCTTGGTTTCTGGACTCGCCTCCAAGACACGGCTAGTTGGGAATTCACCGTGCGTCAGCCGGGGAAATTCCGTGTGGAAGTCCTCCAAGGATGTGGGAACCGCTCAGGAGGTGCCAAAGTCGATTTCGAGTTCGCCAAGCAAAAATTGACCATGACCGTTGAAGACACGGGGGGATTTCAAATCTTTAAATCGCGCGACATCGGCACCATTACGATCGATCAACCAGGCCGACATACGTTGACGGTTCGCCCCATAACCAAGCCGGGCATTGCCGTCATGGATCTACGGCAAGTGACGCTTCTTCCCGTCAAAGACTGAGATGCCCAAGATTGGAGATGGACGATCCCCATCGATTGCTTCCTGGAGATCGTTCCCTCCGATCTCCGATCCCGGGGACACATCGGTAGGCTTCGGCTGCCTGCTGCAATGTCC
>CALEEC010000235.1 GCA_937949245.1 uncultured Gemmataceae bacterium
GCTGAGCATCACGGGAGCAGGCCGACTCGAGATGTCTCGTGGGATCGCTCCGAGGAACGGTACGCTCGCTGGATTGACCGACGGATCGATCGTGGCACCGGGTCGGTACACCGTCGAGATCAACATAAAGTTGTAGCCGACGAACAGTTGCAGATTGTCGGTCAATTGGTAGCCGAGGTTGAAGGTCAGTTCCGGGATGACGACGGTCTGCGTGTCTGAGCGGGTGCCGAGGTTGGACGGTTGCACCAGCAGCGCCCCGGGGAGCGTCTGGGGAGGCAGGCCAGGGAAAAATGCCGTGGTTGCGCCAGTGCGTTCGACGGTGGTATTCATCGCCCCCACCGCGAACTTCAGCAGCAGGTCGGCCGACCAGCGATCGGCGCGATAATGGGTATGAGCGCCGATCTGGGCACCGTAGAACTGATTGCGGGTACGGAACGCTTCCGACGACGTCAGCAACAGTCCCGAATCGAGGAAAGTACGGCGATCGCTGATACGCAGCGTTTCATCGAGGTTGACGTATTTGAAGCCGACTAGGTAATCGACATAATCGGCGAAAAAGGCATCGCCTTTAATGCGGGCGTTGGCCTCGGCTCCGTCCATGCTGATGGCACTGCTCACCGAGACAGAGCCGGCAATACCGCCGTCAAAGGGCGAAGCGTAGATGAAGAATCCACTAGCCGCGGCAGTGCCGTCGCCGGCGGGAATTACCGACCGCGTGATCACCGGCTCGCCGGGGGAAGCGACCGTCTGCGTCTTAGTCGTTCGCGGCAGACGCCAATAGACGAAGTCGGCACCAAACGATTGGGCCTCATCGAGCCAAAGTCCCGCATTGATGCGAAACCCCGACAAGGCATCCCCCGAGAGACGTTTGGTCGGAATGACGGTCGTGGCCACACCGGCAGGAATAGGATCAGTCGGGTTCTGGGCGAAGTTGGTCGGGATGACCTGGACGAGCGAAATCGTGTCATAAGGCTTGACAAACCACAGCAAGTACTCACCGCGGGCGTAGAACGACGGTGCAGGGACTTCGGGCAAAGCCGTGGTAGCGGCGAACAACGAAGTCGAATCTCCTGCCGGCAAAGGAGTTACGCTCGGATTAGCCGGCAATACCGAGACGGGGTTGCCCACGGTGGGTGTGGGTTGTTGCGCGATCGCCCAGCTACCGCTCAACAAGCCGAGCGCCAGCGATCCGACAAGACCGAAACGCATGATTTGCCTCCTGCCTGAGCGGGAGCCTGCCTGCGGAGGGGCATGGTCGGCACCCTCAGTGTCTGGACCAAGAGAATCTCATGCTAGTTATCGACATTTCGGTTGAGGCGTCTTTGCTGATTTTGTCGCCAGTTGGCGTTTTAGCGATGGCAACGGTAAGGCGTCGGGTCAAGATGCGGACGCTCGCCGGACAGCAGTTCCGCGATGAGTTTGCCCGTCGCGGGGGCCATCGACAAACCGAGCATGTTGTGCCCTGCCGCCAGCCAGACGTTTTTCCACCGCGGCAGCCGATCGATGTACGGCAAGCCGTCCGGCGTCATCGGACGCCAGCCGAACCATTCCTCCCGCACCGGAGTGCCTTCCGGTTCCCGCAGATATTCGCGGGCACCTTGGCGCAACAACTCCAAGCGACGCCGATTCAAAGTGGCATCGAAACCGGCAAATTCCATCGTCGAACCGATGCGGTAGCCGGTCTGCATCGGGGTGATGGCCACATGGTGTTCCTCCAGAATCAGCGGATAGTTCGGGCAGAGCTGCGGTCGATCCGTGGTGATCGAATACCCCTTGCCGGGCTGGATCGGTAAGCGAATGCCCAACGGTCGGGCCAAGGTCGCGGTCCAAGCTCCCGTGGCGAAGACGAAATGTTCGGCTTCGAGATCGCCTTGGCTGGTGCGGATCGCATGAGCCAAACTACTCCGCTTCGTTGAACCGCTGGAACGATGGTGAATGTCGAGAAACTCGCAGTGTTCGCGGATCTCGACCTGGCGTTCGACGAGACGCTGGTGCCAGCTACGCATCAATCGATCGGGGCGTAAATGCGCATCGCTGTCGTACAGGAAGGCCCCAGCCAACCCCGGCTTGAGGGCAGGTTCGAGTTGCGCCAGCTCGGCGCTGTCGATCCGGCGGGCCGGTCGAGCGAATCGCGTGGCAAGGAGTCGATCGATCTGGGCGTAGTGCCTTAGGCCTCGCGGCGTCTGAAAGACGAACAATAGCCCTTGGGTTTGCCATTCGCAGTCGAGTCGTTCGCTGGCGATCAGTTCCTCGTACAAGATCCGCGACGAGTTGAGCAGCGCCTGAATGCCGACCGCAGCCTGGAGCATATCGCGGCGATTGCAGCGTCGCGCGAATTGGAGCAACCACGCCCAAAGACGCCAATCGAGCCGCGGGTGAATTTTCAAGGCGGCGTTGCGTGCCAACAGCGCGTGCAAACCGGTGCGCCAGGCTCCGGGGGAGGCCAACGGCAGAACGTGACTGGGGCAAACGTAGCCACAGTTGGCATGCGAGCAGGCTTTGCCGAATTCGCCGCGATCGATCAGAGTCACTTTCCAGCCGGCACGTTGCAGATAATGGGCACAGGCCGCCCCGATGACGCCGGCTCCGATCACGACAACCCGCCCTTGGGCCGAACTCATTGCGGTATCCCCATCTGAAATGGATCACGCGGATCGAGCAACAAGGTCGCTTCGGCCGTGACGTAGGCCGATCCTTCGATCAACGGAATCACTCGCTCGCCCTCCAGACGCACCGTTGCACGGAAGATACTACCGATGACGCTCTCTTGACGCCAAAGTTCCCCCGGCCGCAATTTCCCGTCGGCGACCAAGCACGCGAGTTTGGCACTGGTGCCCGTGCCGCAGGGGGAACGGTCGTAGGCTTTGCCGGGGCACAAGACAAAGTTACGGCCATCCGCTTGGGCCGAACGGGGAGGGCCGAACAGTTCGATGTGATCGATCTCCGCGCCGTCGGCACCGGTGATTCCTTGCTCGCGTAGGGCTTGGCGAATCCGCCAGGTAAAGTCATTCAGAGCATCGAGATGAGCCAGCGACAAATCCATCGCGTCGGCCGACACCAGAAAGAACCAGTTGCCTCCCCAAGCAATGTCGCCGATCACCGGGCCAATCCCGGGCACTTGCACCGTCACGTCCTTGGCCCACCGATAGCTCGGCACGTTTTCGATGCGCACGCTGTTGGCTCCGTCGTAGTCGATGCCCACAACGCCGACCGGCGTTTCCAGCAGATAGTGTCCCGCCGTGATGCGCCCCAGGTGCGCCAAGGTGACCACGACGCCGATGGTGCCGTGCCCACACATTCCCAGATAGCCGACATTGTTGAAGAAAATCACCCCCGCTACGCACCGCGGATCGGTCGGCGGACACAGCATCGCCCCCACGAGCACATCCGACCCCCGCGGTTCGCAGACGATCGCACGGCGAAAGGCGTCGAAGTCCTGGCGAAACCGCTCGCGTCGCTGGGCCAGAGTGCCGGTGCCGAGGTCCGGTCCACCCGCAATGACGGTACGCGTCGGCTCGCCGGCAGTATGCGAGTCGATCACACGAATGCGATCCATGAGTTTCCCCTATTTTTCGTCACGCGGATACTTTCCCAACGTTCTCCATGGGAGATCCACCACTTTTCCTGCTCGACGAGGCCCCTTTTCTTGGGAGGAAGAACGCTCCCAGAGTTTCCGCCGGTCTTGCTGAGCTTGCCAGCGTGCCGGCGTAGTTGGCTCGATGGGTCACCGTGGCACGTTCAACTGCGGTCGTCGGCAGATGGCGTCGTGGATGATGCCCAAGATCCGTTCCCGTTCGGGGCCTTCTAGCGGTAATCGCGGCGCTCGCACCATCTCGGTGCCGTAACCACGCACGCTGGCCGCCAGTTTGATGTATTGCACCAGCTTGACATGCGTATCCAGATGCAGCAAGGGAGTATACCAACGATAGACCGTCAGCGCATCATGCCATCGGCCGGCTTGCAGCAACTCCCACAGCAAGCGGTTTTCTTCGGGAAACGCATTCACCAAGCCGGACACCCAGCCGATGGCTCCCAGAGCGTAGCTTTCCAGCACCAAGTCATCGACGCCGCAGAACAGCAAATACCGGTCGCCACAGAGATTTTTCAAATCGGTGATCCGCCGCACATCTTCGGACGATTCCTTGATAGCCACAAACTTCGGCTCGTCAGCCATTTCTGCGAAAGTTTCCGGCGTGATGTCCACGCCATAGGCCACCGGGTTGTTGTAGCACATGATCGGCAAATTGCTGGCCTGGGCTACCGCTCGGAAATGCGTCACCGTCTCGCGAGCATCCGACTTGTAGACCATTCCTGGCAGAACCATCAGACCGTCGAGGCCAGCTTGCTCGCAGTCGGCGGCATAGCGGCATGCCAACCGCGTCGTACACTCCGCGACGCCCGACAGCACCGGAACTCGACGATTCACCACCCGAACTGCCAACCGCACGACTTCGAGCTTTTCGCTATACTCCAGCGAACAATTTTCCCCCACGGTGCCAAGCACGATCAGCCCATGAATCCCGGCTTGCACCAACGCTTCAATGTGCCGCGCCGTGGCTTCCAAATCTAAGGATTGATCCGTGCGAAATTGCGTCGTCACGGCGGGAAACACACCATGCCAATGCGGTCGATTCATGAGCAAAAACCTCAGGCGAGATCAATGAAAATAATACCATCGTATCCTGCAACACCACGGCAGGAAGCGGATGAACCACGGTTTGGACAGGTTCATTATTGCACGCAATGTAAACTTTACAAACCCTTCGGCGGATTGGCAATCGGGGCGGATTGGCAACCGGAAAGGATCGTTTTTTGCTTGCGGGAACTAGGGAACTAGGAACCAGAGGCGGGCGTCGTCGGGGAAGTTGGTCCAGGATATTCGGTTGCGGATAGTTGACAGACACGGCGGGCTGACTCCCGCCGCTCAGCGACGACGCGTTTCCTTCTCTGAGCGGGGGGCGTTAGCCCCCCGTGTCTGGACTTGCACGCTACGCAATGGAGCCATCGGCAGGAAGATGGGAGATCGCAGCCCCCAGGTTAACCGATCGCGCCGTTGGTTTCTGGGGCAATCAACAGACTCGTCGGCTCGGCAGGGCCGGCCGGTTTCAGCAGGGTGTACAGCACCGGGACGACCAAGAGAGTCAGGAGCGTCGAACCGAGCAATCCGCCAATGACCGCCCGGGCCAACGGTAGATTCATTTCGTCACCAGGGTGCAAATGCACCGCCAACGGCAGTAAGCCGAAGACCGTTGCGATGGTCGTCATGACGATCGGCCGTAACCGGACCCGAGCGGCCTTCAGAACCGCAGGCAAAGTCGGCGTGCCGCGGAGCCGTTCTTCGTTGGCAAATTGCACCAGCAACACGCTATTGGATACCGAGATGCCGACCATCATCAACACCCCCATCGCCGATTGAATGTTGATCGAAGTGCCGGTCAGCCCCAGCAAACAAACGACGCCGATCAACCCTAGCGGGGCGGCCACGATCATAATCAACGGATCTCGCCACGACGAAAACTGTGCCGCCATTAGCAGATAGACCAAGCCAACGGCCAAAGCCAAGCTGAACGCCATCTCGCTGAAACTGCTCCGCATCGAAGCGACCTCACCGCGAACCTCAATCTGAACGCCCTTGGGCATCTCGGGCGATTGACGAAATTCGTCCACCACCCGTTCGACCTCCCGTGCGACCCCCGCCAGGTCGTTGCCCTGCACGCCGACGAGAATCTGACTGACCCGCTGAACGCGATAGTGGTACATCTCCACCGGCCCCTGTTCCCGCTGCAACTCGGCCACATCGCGTAGCGTCGGTGGATTGGTCCCTTTGCGTGCTCCGCCGCGTTCGGGAGTGAGAGCGATTTTGTCCAAGCTGGATAGATCGGTGATTTGATACTCGTCGAACTGAACCCCAATGTAGTACGGATTGCCGGTCGTCGGATCGATCCAAAAGTTCGGGGCCAACTGGGCACTGGACATTAGAGCCGTAATTATGTTACGCACCACGTCGGATTCGGTCAGTCCCATTTGCGAGGCTTTCTGGCGATGGACAATCACGCGGATCTGAGGCAGATCGATTCCTTGCGGTAGGTAAGCATCGGTGACGGCAGGAATTTCGCGAATCCGACTGGCGAGTTTCGCGGCGACTTCCCGGCGTGCCGTCGTATCGCGCCCGGCGACCTGCACTTCGATCGGCGAGGTGGCCCCCGCGTTCAAAATGCTGCGGATCATGCCGCCCGTCTCAAAGAAAAACGCATGCATCGGGTATTTCTCCGACAGCCGCGCCCGAATCCGCTTGACGTACTGCTGCGTGGTGATCTTCCGCCCCGCGAAACCGCTGCGTAACTGCACCCGCAGAAAAGCCGCATGCGGGCCGTTGTTCGGCGTGTAGATAGCACTCCAACGCGAGGAAACGCCGATGTTCGATACCATCATCGCCAGATCCTCGGGCGGAATCAGCCCCGGTACGTTGGTCGGCTCTGCGGGATAGTTGGCGATCACCTTTTCGATAGCTTCGATGCTGTCTGCATGGGCCAAGACATCGTCGATGAACGCTTGCCCCAACTGCGGATTGTCCGCGACCACCCGTTGCAGGTAGGCCGAATCGTGCTGCTGCTGGGCGGACAAAATTTCCCAAGCCAAATCCCGCACGCTCCCTTGGTAGCCCCGGATCATCTGTTCCATCTGCCGTACTTGTTGTTCGGTGGTTTCGACGCGGGGTCCTCCGGCCAAGCGCGCATGTATGGTAAACTCGCTGACATCGACTTCGGGGAACAACTCCTGCCCTAGTCGGGTTCCCCAGATCGCAGCGGGAATGCCGGTTACAGCTAAGACCAACAGCACCAGCCAGCGCCGACGCAGGCAAAGGCTCAAAAACGCGGCGTAACGATCGGCAAAGCGTTCATACCACTGGTCGAAACGCGGCGCGAGGTGGAACAACCCCGCCCCCACGACCAACACCGCGCCGAAGCCACCGAGTCCGACCGCGACTTTCAGAGCCGTCAAGACGCTCGGCAAGAGGTTCATCGGCACCTGGTCCAACAGGTGCGGTGCGATTTTCTGCACGCTATAGGCTGCCAAGCCGATCGTGGCCAACAGCAAACCCACGATCCACAGCCAACGCGGGAACGTCTCGCGTTCCGCATGCGACCGCAGATACAACGCACAGCACAACGGCGAAACCGTCCGCGAGACGATGTAGGAAGCGGCCATTGCGAGTGCCGCGGCCACAGCCAACGGAGTGAACAGATTCTTCCCCACTCCTTCCATGAACGTCACGGGGAAGAAGACCGCGACGGTCGTCACCGTCGAGATCAACACCGGCATCGAAATTTCCCGGGCACTGTCGAGTACCGCTTGCACCCGCATTTTGCCCATTTCCAAATGCCGCGAGGTATTTTCGACATCGACGATGCAGTCATCGACCACTCGTCCGAGCACCAAAGCGATGCCGCCGAGGGTCATGATGTTCAGCGTATGCCCGGTGAGGTACAAACCAATGATCGCGGCTAAGACCGACAACGGAATGGCTAACGCGACAATGATGGTGCCCCGCAGACTGCCCAAAAACAGCAGCACCACCAGCGAGGCCAGCACCGCCCCGGCTACAGCTTCGTACCGCACGTTGTCCAAGGCATCGCGGACGTACTGCGACTGATCAAAGGCAATTTCCACACTCACATCGTCGGGAAGCACGCCCCGTTGATGCAGCGTCGGCAAAAAAGCACGCACTTGATCGATGACCCGCACGGCACTGGCCCCCGATTGCCGTAACAGCGGCATATACACCGCACGCCGTCCATCGGCCAAGACAATGTTGGTCCGCCAACGCTGCCCATCGACGATCCGGGCTACCGCCCCCAGTTCGACGACTTTGCGATCGCGGTTGAACAGCGGAATTTTCTCGAATTCCTGAATGGTCGAAATCAAGCTGTTGGAAGAGACGTAATACGTCTGCGGGCCGATCCGCATTTCGCCGGTGGGAATGACCTGGCTTTGCTTCTGCACAACCTGGGCGACCTCGATGGGACTTAGTCCGTGAGCGGCCAAGGCTTGCGGATCGACATAAATTTGCACCTGCCGAAAGACCCCGCCAAAGACCGGAGCAGACGCCAACCCCTCGATGCCGGCCAACTCTTCGCGGAGAGTGAAATCGGCTAGGTCAAGCAAGCGTTTGTCGTCGTCGCGGTTCTTGCTCGAAATCACCAATTGACCGACCGGAACCGCCGAGGCATCGTATTTGAATACCGCTGGCGTGAGCATGCCGGGGGGAAGGTTCTGCATTTCGCTATTGACCAGTGACACCACCTGAGCCGCGGCCAAGTCGGCATCGACCACCGGACGAAACACCAGTTTGATGATGCCGATGCCCAACAACGACCGCGATTCGATATGATCGAGGTGATCGCAGCGGGTCAATGCCCGTTCCAAGACCGCGACAACCGATTGCTCCATATCCGGGGCCGGCATACCGCGATAGGAAGCAAACACCACCACCACCGGCACTTTCATCGACGGCAAAATATCGGTCGGCGTCTTCTGATACGACACCACCCCCAGCAGGACCGTCAACAGCATGCCGACCCAAACCACGAACGGACGTTTCAGAGCCGCCAATACCATCCACATAGGGCCGCAATCCTTCCGCGAAGTGGACGAAACCGTGACCTCTGACCTCGAGTGCTTTAGTCTACGCAGTCGTGACTGAAGACGGAATGCCAAGCGATCGATTCTGAAATTTTGCTCAGGTAAGGCCAGTTCGTCGCAGAAGACGAACCGGCATCCGGGAACGGTGAAGAGAAGAGGGCAGGCGTTTGCGGAACTATTTCTTCGGCTTGCAGTAACTGAGCGCCATCAAAACGTAACCGGTCACCAAATTCGGGTCGCCCTCGAACCAGCGATCGGTCGGATTACTCCAACTGCCATCGGGCTTTTGCCGTTTGGCGATGGCCGCGAATAGGTCGGCACGCCAGTTGTGTTTGACTCCCTTGGCATCGACCAATTCTTCGTAGCCCAGGATGTCGAGTGTTTTGCTCATGGTGTGATAGTAATAGTACAACCCGCGTTGCTCCAAACCGGGGGGCATCCCCGGGTTGGCATCCACGGTGTAGTTGGCCCGAATCCACTCGAAGGCTTTCTTCAGCCGCGGATCGTCTTTGGTCACCCCGCAATAGATCATGCTTTTGATGCCGGCATACGTCATCGAACCGTAGCCCAATAGTTTGCCTTCGGGATTGTCGGCTTTGGTTTCGCCTCCCCCGGCCGCGGTGTAGATGAAACTGCCGTCGTTGATCTGGCCCGCCCAGGGTTGGTCGTTGGCTTCGTTCTTAAAGTTTTGACAACGACTGACGAAAACCAGGGCTTTTTTCAACGCAGGATCATCTGGGGGAACACCGGCTTCTCTCAAGGCTTCGATGAAAAATTGGGTGTTCGACAAATCCGGCCGCGATTTGCTGTCGTAGCCGGCCCCTCCAAAAAAGTCGTCCTTTTCGGTCTTGCCTTCACCGTCGTCCCATTGCAGTTTCTTCAAAAAGGCCACGGCGTCGCCAGTGATGGTCTTGTAGCGATCAGCTCGGTTGGCCGCCACGAGTGCCATCAGATTGACCGACGTGACGTAGTTTTGCAGCCCGATACGCGGATCGGCCCCGGCAATGTGACCGGCTTTCGGATTGACTAGGCTCTCGATGAACTTCAAGCCGTTGGCCACTGGAGGATCGTCGGCTCCCAGCAAGCCGGTGCGTAGTAACCCGGTCACCACGACGCCTGTGATCCCCGGGTTACGATCCGAAGACCAACCGCCGTTGGCGTTCTGTGTCGATTTCAGATAGTTGATAGCCTTGCCGACGACGTGGTTCCAGTTTTCCAACGTCCAGCGGCGGGTATCGGCATTGTCGTCAGCACGGCTTGGCCCCGTGGGAAGCCCAGCCAGTGCCATCAACACGATGCCAAGCACAGCGAATCGTGGGGTCCAGCGATGTTTCATCCCATTTCTCCTAAAGTGGTTGCCCTTGGGGAGAGCAGCGCGCCGCTCAGGCGTGGCCGCAGACCAAGCCGAGGTAGTTCGCTCGCGGCTTGTCCCTTGCAGCTTGTCGCTCGCGGATTGTCCTTCAGGCGAACGATCTGCAATTTTAGCGCCGAATCATTTGATGCCATAGCGACTTTTCTTCGAGCGCCGATCACGGATACTATAAGCAGTAGATCCCTTCCAGAGCAGGGAAGGCCCATCGCTCGGGAAGATGATGTTCGTGCGGCCGGCATTTGTGCAGAAGGCGACAGGGTTCCGGTAGGTGAGTCGTCGTGGGAATTCGGAACGGTGTCGTGAAAATTCGGAATTCGTGGTAGTGGGAATTCGGAATGGGGCGTCTTGGGAATTCGCAAGAGGGTAGATCATGTCCGAGCGGGAAGCGTTCTTACAGGCCATTCGCCATGATCCCGAAGACGATACCCCCCGTCTGATTTTTGCCGATTGGCTGGAAGAACACGGCGACCCGCAGGGCGAATTCATTCGCATCCAATGCGAGTTGGCCCAATTCGTGCCGTCGTTGGATCGACGCACCGAACTGCTGCATCGCGAACAAGAACTGCTCTGGACTCATCGTGAGGAGTGGTTGGGCAGTCTCCCGTTGTTGGATGAGTCGATCCGCTTTCATCGTGGCTTGCCCCAATTGCGGCTGACCTGGGACCAATGGAATCTGCTGAACGACGATGTCAACCTCCGCCGCGACTTTGTGCAAGCCGGCGTCCAGCAGGTGCAGTTGACCGCCCTGCCGGAAATGGGCGCGTTTCGAGCCGTGCAATCGCTCATGCGGCACCTGCACACGCTGGACATCAGCAACAATCCGAACCTACGCTGGTCGTCCCTGCTGGCCATGACCCAAGCAGGATGGTTCGATCATTTGCATACGTTGTTGGCACGCAATTTACCTCTGCTAGCGAACGACTGGAGCCAATATCGCAACACGCCCTTGCTAGTGCTGCCTCATCTGGACATTGAAGGAAGCTGCCCGCCGGGCTTTCGCCGCGAAACCGACTGTGTCGCTCAACCGGGCAAAGGCTTTTGGAACAGCTTTGCGATGCGTTTCTTGGCCATCCCCAAGGGGGAATTTCGCATGGGTTCCCCGTTGGGAGAGAAAGCCCATGAAGCGGATGAATCGTTGCATACCGTGCGTTTGACTCGGCCGTTCTATCTGTCGCGTTTCCCCGTCACGCAGTGGCAATATCAAGCCGTCATGGGGCATAACCCGTCGCGGTTCACGCCAGACAAAGGCGGATCGCTGTGGCATCCGGTCGAACAAGTGTCTTGGGAAGATGCCTACGAGTTTTGCCAGCGTCTGTCGGCGGCTCCCGCGGAGCGTTTGGCCGGCAGACACTATCGCTTACCAACCGAAGCCGAATGGGAATTCGCCTGCCGAGCCGGCACGACCACGCCGTACTACTTCGGCCACGAGATGCCGATCGATGGTGCGAATATCCTCAACCGCGTGGGGGCCACGACCCCTGTGGGCAGCTATCCGTGCAACGCCTTTGGCATGTTCGACATGCATGGCAATGTCCGCGAATGGTGTGCCGATTGGTACGATCGGCGGTACTATTCGCAGTCGCCGTTGGAAGATCCCCCCGGCCCGAAGAACGGCGAAAGACGAGTCTTACGCGGCGGATCTTGGGATGTCGTCGCGGTTGAATACTGTCGCAGTGCCTATCGCGTGTATTTCTCCCCAACCGGCAAACTCGTCGGCGTCGGCTTTCGCGTCGTCTGTGAGATGCTCTAACTCTGTAGCCAAGACGAAGAATCGTATAGCCAATCGCTGCAGCATTGGTGACATCGTCGCGCAGTTGGGTGGCAACAACGGCGGCACTGTCGCACAGCCTGTCAGTTGCCTCGGGGCAGAACGAATGCCTCGAAACTTCGTCGCCACTGCGAACCGGCCCCCCAGCCAAGCAATGGCCAGGACGGAGGGTTCGATTGATCGGCACGCGGAACCGGGCGTATAATACGGCAGCGATAGCCGTCACCCATCTCTGCAAGCAAGCACCCTAGCCAAGGAGCGATCATGACGCCTTACGGGTTGGATAACGCCTCGTCGGCGCTAGTTTCGGGCCGTTGGCGGATCGCCGGACAATGGGAAGACGCTCCGGCCACGGTCGAACGCTTCGAGAGCCGCTCTCCGGCGAACACGGCCGAAGTGATTGGCGTCTTTCCGAAAGCCGATGCAGCTACCACCCGGCGAGCCGTGCAAGCCGCCCGTGCCGCGTTCGATTCGTGGCGACGCACCAGCCGAATTCATCGAGCCGAATGCTTCGATCGCTTGGCCAAACTGATCGAACGCGACTTGGAAGCGCTGGCCGTGCTGATGGCGCGCGAAGCGGGCAAGCACATCTCCGAATGCCGAGCCGAGGTCATCGAAGGACTGCACATGGTGCAGTACGTCTTCGGCTGTGGCCGCATGCCTACCGGGCAGATCGTCGCTTCCGAGATTGCCGAGAAAGATGCCTATGTGTGGCGTAAACCCTGGGGCGTCGTCGCGGTCATTACCCCCTGGAACTTCCCCTTCGCGGTACCACTGTGGATGCTCGGTCCGTCGCTCCTCGAAGGCAACACCGCGATTTTCAAGCCGTCGGAAGACACCCCCGCGATCGGCCAAAAACTGATCGAACTGTTTGTCGAGGCCGGCTTCCCGCCGGGAGTAGTCAATCTGCTGCACGGCGATGGGGCCACCGGGGAAGCCTTGGTACGCGATGCCGATGTCAACGTGATTTTGTTCACCGGCAGCTACGAAGTCGGCCGTAAAATTCAGCAGTTGTCGGCCGAACATTACGATCGCATCGTGGCCGCCGAGATGGGAAGCAAAAGTGCCGTTATCGTTTGCGAAGATGCCCGGCTGGACTTGGCCGTGACCGCCAGTTTGCTCAGTGCCTTCAAAACCAGCGGCCAACGCTGCGTGTCGGCCGGCCGGATCTTGGTCGCTGAGAAAATCTTCGATGCGTTCGCCTCACGCTTCGTCGAACTGGCCCGCCGTTTACGCATCGGCCATCCGCTAGATCCGTCGATATTTACCGGCCCGGTCATCAATCGGGCGGCTGTGGAAAAGGTCTTGCGCTACAACGAGTTAGCCCAGCAAGAAGGCGCGGAAGTGCTGTTGCCCGGCGGAGAAATGACCGATGCGGAGCATCGCCAGGGACACTACCTCTCGCCGTTTGTATATCGCTTGGAAGCCAAGCCCGGGGTACGCTGCGTCCGCGAGGAAGTCTTCGGGCCGCATGTGGCTTTGGTGCCGTTCCGCACGCTCGAAGATGCAATCCGCATTTACAACGACACCGAATATGGGTTATCTGTAGGGGTGATTACCGAGAACTATCGCACCATGAGGCAGATTCGCGAAGAATGCCAGTTTGGCATGGGCTATGTGAATCTGCCGTGCATCGGTGCCGAAGTGCATTTGCCCTTCGGAGGCGTCAAAAAAAGCGGTAACGGCCATCCGTCGGCCGCCGGTCTGGTGGATGTAGTGACCCACAAAGTCGCTTGGACCGTCAACCACGGCAGCGAAATTCGCATGGCGCAGGGACTGACCATCGGCCCGATCGGCGAGGCACCGTAAATCCGCGACGCGAACCTGTCCGCAGCAATCAACTGCGGCTAGGGCGCAAGCCCGTGACTGCAACCGACAGTGACCGTGTCAGCCACCGGTAACCGCAACCGTAGAAGTCGCCGGACTCGATTCCGGGCATCCACGATTGGGAGTGGGAAGGAGCGTACATGAGGTTCGCTCGTTGGCTTAACGAGGCGTGGCAGCGCATCCGCGGTAGGGATCATCGTAGCCCGATCGTGCGCCTGCTGGCCAACACCTATCTTCGCGGCAATGGCCTGGAAATTGGTGCCCTGTTCAATCCCTTGCCTTTGCCCCGCGGAGCGAAAGCCAAGTACGTCGATCGCATGTCGGTCGAACAACTGCGGTTGCAGTATCCGAATCTGGCGCACCTGCCGTTGGTGCCGGTGGACATTATCGATGACGGCGAACGCTTGGCCACGATTGCCGACGCGAGCCAAGACTTCGTCATCGCCAACGAGTTTCTCGAACATTGCCAAGATCCCATCGGCACTTTGAAGCATTTGTTCCGCGTCGTCAAACCGCACGGAATCGTCTATCTGGCCATCCCGGATAAACGGTTCACGTTCGACCGGAAACGCCCCGTGACGAGTCTGGAACACCTGCAAGCGGATCATCGCTTCGGGCCGCACCGCTCGCGCCGGGAGCATTTTCTCGAATATGCTCGACTAGTCCACGATGCCGCCGATGACGCGGAAGCGGACCGTTTAGCCGACGAGTTGATGCGCAAAGACTTCAGTATTCACTACCACGTTTGGACGCAGAAAGAGATGCTCGATCTGCTGACATCCTTGCAAAACGAGATCGGCTTCGATTTTGAGGCGGTCAGCAAACATCGGCACGAAGTGATCTTCCTGCTGCGAAAACGCCCCCAGGAGGACGCCGTCGGCGCGATGGACGCCTAAAATCCCGAAGCCGCTCCCAATCCCCGCCCCCCCGCGGCGGGAAGGAGTGGACACCATGTGGCTGTTCGAAGATCGCCTCGTGCCCGACCTCCGCACCGAGCTGCCCGGCCCCAAAGCCCAACAATGGCTGCAGCGCGATGCCCGCTTCGTCTCGCCGTCGTATACCCGTCTGTATCCGCTGGTGGTCGAACGAGCCAGCGGAGCCGTGGTCGAAGATGTCGATGGCAATTTGTTTCTCGACTTCACCGCGGGAATCGCGGTCACCAATACGGGGCACTGTCACCCGGAAGTCGTCGCCGCGATCTGCGATCAAGCCGGCAAACTGCTGCACATGTCCGGCACCGATTTTTACTACACGCCGCAGATCGAACTTGCCGAACGCTTGGCCGCGTTGGCTCCCGGAACGTCGCCCAAACGCGTTTTCTTTGCCAATAGCGGAGCCGAAGCGGTCGAAGCCGCGTTGAAATTGGCTCGGCATCACACGCAACGCTCGCGGATCATCGCGTTTTTCGGGGCGTTTCATGGCCGCACTTACGGTGCGATGTCGTTGTCGGCCTCCAAGTTGGTGCATCGTCGCGGTTTTGGCCCGTTGCTGCCGGACGTGCACCATGTGCCGTTTCCGCGTGCCTGTGCCGGCTGCCCGGGGCAAAGCTGTGCTTGCTTGCGTGCCATCGAAGAAACCCTCTTGGCGCGAACCGCTCCTCCCGACGAAGTAGCCGCGATCTTCGTCGAAGCCATCCAAGGCGAAGGGGGCTACTATGTGGCTCCGCCAGGCTTTTTGGAAAGTCTGCGCCAACTGTGCGACAAGCATGGCATTTTGCTGGTGGTCGATGAAGTGCAATCGGGGATGGGCCGCACGGGCAA
>CALEEC010000236.1 GCA_937949245.1 uncultured Gemmataceae bacterium
GGCTCATGGAATCTTCGACGGTCACGCGTTGGGGTCCGGTCTTCTGTAGGTCGATCTCGCTGCGCCCCAAGCAGGGGAGGATCAACGCCTCTTTTCCAGGAACTAGATGGCTGCGGTTTAATTTCGTGCTGACATGGACAGTGAGTAAACAGCGGCTTAGGGCGGCTTCGGTGAACTCGGTGTCGGGGGTCGCAGCGGCGAAGTTGCCTCCCATGCCGATGAAGACTTTCGCCGAGCCGTTGGCCATCGCTTCAATGGCTCCGACCACATCATGCCCATGATGCCGCGGCGGGTTGAAACCGAACACCTTCTGCAAGCTATCGAGGAATGCTTCGGAGGGCTTTTCGTAAATGCCCATGGTCCGGTCGCCTTGCACGTTCGAGTGGCCGCGAACCGGGCAGAGTCCCGCACCAGGCCGACCGACGTTCCCGCGCAGCAGCATCAGGTTGACCAACTGTTGGATCGTCGGCACGGCATACTTGTGCTGCGTCAACCCCATGGCCCAGCAAGCGATGACGCTTTTGGCTTCGATGTAAACCTCGGCGGCCTCGCGGAGTTGGGCTTGGCTAAGACCCGATTGTGTTTCGATCGCCTTCCAATCGGTCTGCCGAAGATCGTCGAAGTAGGCTTCGTAACCGAGGCAATGCTCGTGAAGGAATGCATGATCGAGAGCCTTCCCCGGATGGGCATCCTCGGCTTCCAGAACGTGTTTGGCAATGCCTTTGATAGCGGCTAGATCCCCACCGACAAGAACCTGATAATAGTGGGTCGTTATGGGAGTGCCTTCGCCGAACAGCATGGCCAAGGCGTGTTTGGGATGTTTGAAGCGAACCAATCCAGGTTCTTTCAGGGGATTGATGGTGACGATTTTCGCGCCGCGGAGGCGAGCACTTTCCAGTTCGCCGAGCATCCGCGGATGATTCGTGCCCGGATTTTGGCCGATCACGAAGATGGCATCGGCTTGGTGAAAATCTTCGAGCGTCACGGTGCCTTTGCCGACACCAATCGAGGCGTTGAGGGCACAACCGCTCGACTCATGGCACATGTTCGAGCAGTCGGGCAGATTGTTGGTGCCAAACCGGCGGCTAAACAGTTGATACAAGAATGCGGCTTCGTTGCTGGTCCGTCCCGAGGTGTAGAAAATCGCTTCGTCGGGACTGGACAGGGCGCGTAGGTGTTCCCCAATGAGCCGAAAAGCGGCATCCCACGAAATCGGTTCATAGCGATCGGTCGATCGATTGTACCGCATCGGATGGGTGAGTCGGCCTTGGTTTTCTAGCCAATAATGCGATTGCTGACGTAGCCAGCCTAGCGGATGACGGGCGAAAAACTCGGGGGTCACCCGCTTGGCTGTCGTTTCAAAAGTGACAGCTTTGACGCCATTTTCGCAATACTCGGCGAATTTCGAGTAATCCCGCGGTTCCGGCCAAGCGCAACCGGGACAGTCAAAGCCATCCGGTTGGTTGACATGGAACAAAGACCGGGTATTGCGGAGGATGCCTTCATTACGCACAATCTGCCGCACCGTGGACAGCAAAGCTCCCCACCCAGCAGCCGGTTCGTGATAGGGCATCTCGGGAACCTTGAAACCTTGGTTCGTTTGGCTCATCGGAAACGCTCGCAGCGGTGACAGCAGCCTTTCTCTCGAGTATCTTTATATGGTAGTTGAAGTCGTATTTCTCTGCAACCGATCCGTCTCGGTTTTGGTTTTTTCACCCCTTGCTGGATGCTTCCCCGTCCGTACGCAAGCGGATATTCCGGACCATCGAGTCCATTTATTTAGGTGATGAGTTTGTCGCCACTAGGTAGATTCAAAGCAGTGCGGGCACGCTCGGCGACTTCTTGAGCCAAGGGGGTGCGTTTGAACCGAAGAATGCCTGTGAGCAGGGCTTGGGAATCGGGGTTTTCCGTACACCAAGGATCGGTGACGGCCAGCAAAAAAGGTTCCTTCATCTCACGAACCAAGTCGCGGAAGCGCTTTTCTACGTCCACTTTCCGCCAGAAACCAGCTACTTCCAGCCAGACGACTTTCCCTGTAGTCCGATGACGGAGATGAAAATCGGGCACCCAGAAGGTATCTCCGATCCGAAAGACTTGCACTTCGGAGGAGATGTCGAAGTCGGGAACGTTTTTGCGGAAGGATTCGACGAACAAGAGCAAGTCTTTGGGAATATAATCGCCATAGTCGGGGAGATGAGAAACCAAGCCATCTTCGTGCGATAGCTCGAAAATTTTTTCCGAACGCTCTGCTCCCCAACGGATCTTCGCTTCGAGACGATAGTTACGGCACTGCACTAACACCGGCAAGAACAAAGCCAACTGAAGCCCATATTTAAGCGTGGAGCCGAAAAGACTCATCGGGCCGTCCAGCCTTAGGTGGCAGCCATCGGGGGGGGCATGCCGAATGACACAGATCAAGCGATGAAACCGAATCGAACGGAACAGCGACCGATAGCGTGCCGCGGTTTCGCCGACCACATGGGCGTTCACTTCAGTGGCCCGCAGCAGAACCGCTTGCGCCAGCGCCAAATTGTAGCGATGCAACACCCCTTCGGGTGTCAGCGGCTCGAACTTCAGGAAACGTTGTTCATCTTTGAGATCGGCGAACAAGCTCATCTCGACTCGGTGGGCGTCGATCCCCAATTCCGCGGCGGTCTGTCGAATGGCCTCGGCGCGATTCCAGCTTTGCCCGCGGGCCATCGCCTCGGCACGGGTTTGTTGAGCGATGCGGAAAGTGACCTCGCGTATCTGCTCGGGGGGAAGAGCCGAATCGACTTCAAATTCGCCCCGATCTTCGAGCAACTTGGCCAAGCCTTGAGCAATCAGAGGATTCGGAAGATTACCCAGAAGTTCTGCCACTTCTTGTTCCATCTCTCGGCGTGTCCGCCCGACCAGAGAGCTAAACAAGTCGATGAGCGATCCGGCAAGTTCGAGCAATTGCGGTTGGTTCGGATCGACGTACTGGGGCACCAAACGCCGATCGCGTTGGTGCCGAACCCGCACGAGTTTGCCGGTCAGCATAAGTCGCGTCTCCGCGGAGAATCGTTATCGGGGCTTGCCTGAGCGACCATAGCCAGCGTAGGTTGCTTTTTCGGTCAGAATGTAATCCATGAATATGTCATGATCCGCAGTGGGAATTTCCGGGAATAACTGGCACTCGAAGGCTAGGGCCACTAGGGGAGTGTCGGGGCGTGCGTGTTGCAGCAGTCGATCGTAGTAGCCGAATCCGTGCCCCATCCGGGCACCGCGGCGATCGAAAGCAACCCCAGGGACCATGATGAGATCGAGTTCTCGCGGCTGGACTTGCTTCTCGGGGAGGGAACGCAACTCGACTTTCGGTTCCAAAATCTTGAAGGCACCAACGGACAGTTCGTCCATACTCGTGAGCCGAAATAGTTCCAATTCGTTGCCCACACAGTAGGGAACCACGATCTTTTTGCCCGACGCCAGAGCATCCGGCAGACTGTGACGTGTGCGTACCTCGGAACGGACATCGATGTAAAACATGACGGTCTTCGCCGAAGCGTATTCCGGCATGGCCATGAACTTCGCACAAATTTCTTTGCTGAGGGCGTCTTTATTCTCTTGCTGATTCCGGTTGGCATGGGCTTGTTCGCGGATGGCTTTCTTCTGTGCTGCCAGGGGGGAAATCGCTGGGTCACTCATGGGTGATTCCTACTGAAATGCCTCCGAGGAAGAATCTCTTTTTATACCTATAGGAGCAAGAGGCCGCACTAGCGACCATGCTAAAGGCAACTTTTTCGCGATTTGCGTCGCTCAACGCTTACGCTAGAATATGGCTATCCCACCTTCGGGAGATGCTCGGAAACGCCTCTTTTCCACGGCGACAAAACACTTATCTTCATTAACATCCGAAACGGCAATACCGTGGATGTATGCCCCCGACCGAGAGTCTTCCCATGCGTCAGTTTCAGACCGAATATCTTCTTAAAGGCATCTTTTTAGGCTTGCTGTTGTTCGTGGCTTTGCAAGCTCCCAACTGGACGCAGACAGGCGAAGTCGCTTTGTGGATGCTGGGCGGCTTGCTCGGTGGTATGGTTCTGGCCGGAGTGCGGCAAATTCGTCAAGGCTTCCGAATAACCAGCAACGTCTTTGCCTTCGTGTTCTTTCTGTTGTTGGAGAATTCCTTTCTGATTTATGCGGGCATCCTTTTCGGCCTGGCCAGCGGTGCGTTGTCTATCCGCCGAGATCCCGACGATTCGTCGATGCTGCTCACCTGTGTACTGGGGGGCGCGATCTTGGGCGTGCTGTTGGGCCAATTGCGTTCGATTCGCTCGCCGATGTACCGCATGATTGCCGGTTTGCTGGGGCCGGCGGTGATCGTGACCCTGGCCGTGCTGTGGTTACAGCGAAACGACTTTTTCCAGGTCGATAAACATATGCTTGGCTGGCATCTGCTGCTGGGCTTGCCCTTTTTCTATTTGCTGACATTCACCGGAGTCGAAGAAGAATCCGAAGTGGAGATCGCCGCTTTGTGCGTCACTCTGGGGTTGGCGTTATTCTTGATGGCTCCTGAAGATCGGGTTCCCGCTCCGGCCTTTTTGGTGCCGGTGATCTTGTACTTTGTCTACGCGACCCGGATTTTGCCCGGGTTGCGCGTGTTCAAGCACACGCTCCGCGGGTTCAGTTACCTCGAGATGAACCGGATTCGTCAAGCACTGTTATCGTTCCGCCGGGCGCTGCAACTCGATCCGCAAAATCAGTTGGCAAATAGCGGCATGTGGAAACTGCATCGATGCATTGATATCGATAAATTATCGGATGATCCCGAGACGTTGGAACTGATCGATCTGGATCTATGCCTGAATCGCGTGCACATGCTGCTATGTGGGGATCGTCCGCCGAATGCAGAACAAATGGATGAAGCGCGGCGATTGCTCGATCTCGTGCAACGGCAAGCTCCGCCATTGCGGGCACAGGTCGATTACTACCGCGTCGTGCTTTGGTTGCATCGCAAAGACTACGACGCCGCAGCCGAGTTGTTAGAACGATTGCTTAATCCATCGGTATGGTCTGCTGAAGACCCCTATCGCAGGGCGATTTTGTTTTCCGCTTGGCGCTTGGCCTTGTACTTGCACCCGGAGATGCGTCGTCGAGTGGGACCTCAAATTGATTGGGAAGGCCGACGGATGGAAGCGATTGCTGCGGTCGAACGACAATTGGCCGAATCGCCCAACGATCCAGTGGCCCAGGAAATGAAGCTGATGCTTTATAACCAGTTGCAAGAGCAAGAGTATCAGAAATGGGCGGCGAGTCGTGATGGCATTGTACCCGATTTCAATCATGATTATGTGGAACAACTGGGATTAGCGCTGATCGATGATCCCGCACGTTGGCAACGAGGGGCAGAGTATCTACGGATCGCCGCGCGAGGTTTGTCCCATCGCGGGCCGAGCATTTTCAACAAACTCGCCGAAGCAGCGGCCAAAGCGGGGGATCGCGAAGCCCAACGCAACTATCTCGAACAAGTGAAACGCGCAGGGTTGGCTTACGATCCCCGCCGTCTGGATGAAGAACAACGGGCCATCTTCTACGGCGTCGTCAAACGCTTAGCGGACGAGGCTGCCGCAGCGGAAGACTACGATGCCGCCATTGCCGATTACAGCCTTCATACTCAATACGAACGCAGCGGCAAAGAGACTCTTCGCGCTTTGGCAGAAGTTTATGCCAAGAAGAAAGATCCCTTACAGGCATTGCGAGTGACGGAAAAGGCTCTCTTGTATGATGCCAAAGACAAAGATCTATTAGCCAAGAAAGACAGCTACTATTATTCCGTCACCCCTGAGCAGTTGAAAGAAGTATTGGACGAAGTACGTTCGTATTTCGATGTCAACTATTGCATCCGTAAGGCCAAGCAAATCTTAGATAACAAAGAGGTTGATCTCGATCTATTAGATTGGGCACAACACCTCATTGAACTTGCTTGTTTGTTCCAACCCAAAAACTTGGCTGTTATGGTGTTGGCAGCTCGCGTGCATCTGCGTCGGGGGGAGCGAGATGCAGCATTGCAACTTCTCGAAGACGTTCGTGAAGCCAAACCAAGCGATTCCGAGGAAGAAGAAGCCCGGTACTGGGCATGCCAGAATCTCGGACGTATGTATCTAGATGAGTTGAATCGCCCTGATCTGGCCATTGGGGCTTTGCTCGACTTCAAAAAGAGCACCAAAAGTGGTGCGGACACCATCTATCATCTGGGGCGTGCCTACGAAGCAACCAACGATATTCCCCGCGCCATTCGTTGCTTCGAGCAGGTGACCGCGTATGAAGATCATCCCCGAGCTTACGATGCTCGGGAAGCTCTGCGTCGGCTCAAACCGAATGCCGAGTAAATGCTTGACGTACCGGCAACAAGGGAAAATAATCGAATCGCATCTGTTTGCGTGAATTCAACATAGGTTATGCTCCTGAGGCGGATGTATCATGCCCCCACCGAACATCGATCCGCTGTTGCAGCAGTTCATTGCCGATCGCCGAGTGACCGGAAGCGAGAAGAAGGTCTTGCGAGACTGGTTGGACCTCCACAAGCCTACCGAGCAACAATTAGGATTCTTCCGCCATCGTGTTTTTGCGATCGCTCGCCAAGAAATGACCGATCCTGACTCGATCGCTGTGCTCGATTGGGTCGAGGAGATGATGCGAATCTTGGTGGCAAGCTCTGTGGGGGCGAGTAATTCCCCTGTGGCCGAAGCCAGTGTCGGGACAGCCCATCACGCCGAGACGTATTTCAGTCCCAATCCGAATTGTCCTAAGCGGATTGCGAGTCTGTTCGATCAAGCACGCAAGTCGGTCGATGTGTGCGTCTTTACCATCACGGATGATCGTATTGCACGCCCCATTCTGGCGGCTCATCGGCGTGGGGTCAAAATTCGGATTATCTCCGACAACGATAAAGCCAAAGATCCAGGTTCCGACATCGATGAGTTTCGCAAATATGGTATCGACGTGCGTCTGGATGCTAGTGTATATCACATGCACCACAAGTTTGCGATTTTCGATGGCTTATGGTTGTTGAACGGGAGCTACAACTGGACACGGGGAGCAGCAGAGAATAATCAAGAGAATTTCATCGTGACGCGCGATCCGATTTTGGTTCAGGCTTTTCAAAACGAGTTTGAGAATCTTTGGAAACGATTTGGTTGATCCACTCGGTCTTGGAAATGACGTGGAGAATCTCTGGGAACGGTTGGCCTGGTCCACCTTGTTTCTTTGGGGGGCAATGACGAGATCACTTGGGCACGGCAGCGAGATGCGATCCCTCGTGACTTTGGCCCAACGCGATCGCTTGGCATTATCGGCTTATTGCTGCCAAGCGATCGTCACCGGTGAGAAGGAGAAGAAATCGATTGCTAGCGGTTTATGCCAGAATCGCTTTGATGACGTGTGCTTCTTCAGCACCGGTCAGTCGCTGATCGAGTCCTTGATACTTGAATGTCAGTCGCCGATGATCGATCCCTAAACAGTGGAGGATGGTTGCGTTCAAGTCGCGAATGTGTACGGGATTTTCAACGATGTTGTAGCAGAAATCGTCAGTCTTGCCGTACTCGATTCCCGGTTTAATGCCTCCGCCGGCAAGCCATGTGGTGAAACATCGGCCATGATGGTCACGGCCGTAGTCATCTTTGGTCAACTTTCCTTGGCTGTAAATCGTGCGGCCAAATTCTCCCCCGCAGACGACCAAGGTTTCGTCCAGCATGCCGCGTTGTTTCAGGTCCATGATCAGTCCCGCGCAGGCATGATCGATGTCTTCGCACTGCATCCGCAAATTGCGTGGCAACGCCCCGTGTTGGTCCCAACCTTGGTGGAACAGTTGGATGAAACGGACCCCGCGTTCGGCCATCCGACGTGCCAGCAGACAGTTGGCCGCGAAACTTCCCGGTTTTTTGACATCGGGGCCGTACAAGTCGAGGACATTTTTCGGCTCTTGGGACAGATCAACCAACTCGGGGACGGCCGTTTGCATGCGATAGGCCATTTCGTACTGCGCGATCCGTGCTTGCGTTTCGGGATCACCAAAGCGGTCCGAGGCATCTTTGTTGAGTTCTGCCAACGTGTCCAACTGATCCCGCCGCGCATCGCGATCGACCCCTGCGGGATTCGACAGGTACAGCACCGGATCGCCCGAACTTCGCAATTGCACCCCCTGATGCTTCGATGGTAAAAAGCCGCTCCCCCACAGCCGAGCATACAAGGCTTGCTTTTGGCCGCGACCTTGTGAGATCATCACGGTGAATGCCGGCATGTTCTCGTTTTCAGAGCCGAGGCCATAACTCAGCCACGCTCCCATGCTTGCTCGACCCGGTTGTTGGCTTCCAGTAGTGATATAAGTAATCGCCGGATCGTGATTGATCGCTTCGGTATGCACCGATTTGACAATGCAAATATCATCGATGATCTTCGCGGTACGCGGTAGAAGGTCGGCATTCAACCAAGCCCCACACTTACCGAACTGCTTGAACTCGAACATCGGGGCTACACAGGGGAAAGACCCTTGCCCACTGGTCATTCCCGTGATCCGTTGATTGTTGCGTACGGAAGCGGGTAGTTCCATGCCGTGGATTTTGCGGAGGGCCGGTTTGTAGTCAAACATATCGATATGGGAAGGACCGCCGGCCAAAAACAAGTAGATCACTCGCTTGGCTTTGGCGGGGAAGTGCAAACCAGCCGATTTCGTTCGCCCCAGCGCGTGCGATTCGCTTAAGACCGTAAATGCTGCTGCTCCAAGAGCGGTGGCTGAATGTCGCAAAAAGGCCCGTCGCGGAAGGTAGGGATGCATGGTGTTGTTTCCTGAGTGTCGATGATTGCGGAATTGCGAATTAGTTTTTCACCAAAAATTCATCGAGGTTCATGATGGTATTAGCCACCATGGTCCAGGCAGCGTGTTCGTCGGCGGGAATACTCTCTTCCCGAGAACTTTCGCCGACTTTCAACAATTCGTTGGCCTTTTTGGGGTCGGCCCGGAAACGTTCTAACTGCCGTTCATACAGGCCTTTCAGCAGGGCGATTTCTTTCGCGGTCGCAGGACGATTCAGTGCGACTCGGTATGCGAAATCGATGCGCGACTCGGTGGCTGTGCCACCTTGTTGCCAGATCCGCTGCGCAAAAGCACGGGCGGCCTCGACAAATTGCGGATCGTTTAAGGTGACCAACGCTTGCAAGGGTGTATTCGTCCGCGAACGCCGCGCCGTACATTTCTCGCGGGAAGGAGCATCGAACGTCGTCATCGCGGGATGCGGGGCCGAACGTTTCCAGTAGATGTACATGCTCCGGCGGTAGAGTTTGCTTCCGGTATCTTGGACGAATCGCGAAAGATTGGTATCGAGAGCAACTTCTTCCCAGATCCCCTTGGGCTGATAGGTGCGTACACTCGGACCACCGATCTGATCGTTCAAAAGTCCAGAGACGAACAGGGCTTGATCACGGATAAACTCGGCTTGCAACCGAAATCTTGGCCCGCGAGCCAACAACCGATTTTCGGGGTCTTTCTCCTGCAACAAAGGCGATTGTTTGGAATCTTGGCAGTACGTTTCGCTCATCACGATTTGCTTGACCAGTCGTTTGATGTTCCA
>CALEEC010000237.1 GCA_937949245.1 uncultured Gemmataceae bacterium
CGGTCGGCGCAAGTTGGGGAAGCCCCCCAGGCCGGCCAAAGTCATGGCAAACGCCGGCTGGGGTCGCACCGCTTCGGCCGTCACCCGGCATACGTCGAGTACCGCACGTTCATCGACCTCGCCCAAAAACAGCAACGTCAGATGCAAATTGCTCAGTTCGACCCAGTGGACCTGAGGCAGTCGGCGTGCCAGTGTCGTTTGCAAGGTGACCACGTTGGCATGGACTGACTTATCCAGTTCCAAAGCAATGAAAGTGCGAAGGCGTCGGCCCATAGGGGGCGTCTCGTCGGTAGGGGAGGAAGTCAGAAGTTCAACATGGTCCGATACCATTCGAGCCGTTCGTGGATCTCGTCTAGGTTGGTGCGGCGCAAACGATCGAGGCCGAACCCTTCGACGGTCAGACTGGCCAAGATGGTACCGTAAGCCATGGCACGGCGGAGCCGTCCCATCGCATGACCGGGTTCCAGCAACAGCGAGCCGACCAGTCCCCCGGCAAAACTGTCTCCGGCCCCCGTGGGATCGACGACATGTTCGACAGGGTAGGCAGGGATCACAAAGATGCCGTCGGAAGAACACAGCATCGCGCCGTGTTCACCTTTCTTGACCACGACGAAGGTCGGCCCCATCCGGCGAATTTCTTTGGCGGCCTGCACCAGATTGTCTTTGCCGCTCAACAGGCGGGCTTCGCTGTCGTTGAGCAGCAGGCCATCCACACGCGGCAGCAGACGCATCAACTCATCGTGCTTGGTCTGAATCCAAAAGTCCATGGTGTCGGCCAGCACCAGCTCGGGGCCGGTCATCTGATCCAGCACCTGCGCTTGCACCTCGGGGCCGATGTTGGCCAAGAATAGATGCGTCGTGTTGCGAAACTTCTCCGGGACGATCGGATCGAAATGGTTCAACACGTTCAGGTGGACTTCCATTGTGTCGCGATGGTTCAGATTTTCGTGATATTTCCCCTTCCAATAGAAGGTTTTGCCGTTGACGTTGGTTTGCAAGCCAGTGAGATCGACGGAATGTTGATGGAAGACTTGGCGAAATTCGTCGGGAAAGTCGTTGCCCACCACGCCGACGATCCGAGGACGGGTGAAGAAACTCGCCGCGATCGAGCTAAACGACGCCGAGCCGCCTAGCACATGATCGACCGAGCCGTGGGGGGTTTCAATCGAATCAAACGCCACGGTTCCGACTATCAGCATCGACACGGGAAGTCCTTTCAATCAAATAATCCATGAGCCAACAGGACGGATCGACTAGGTGAACGACGCTGCTTTCCCGTTTCGCGCGGTCAGGCCGTTTCACTCGTCGCCAACAGGTGCAGGCATTTCTCGATGCGACGCACCACCTCGGGCTTACCTAGGATCGCCAAGGCATCAAATAGCCCGATACCGACTTCAGTTCCCGTGGTCGCGACGCGAACCGGATGGACCAGTTCCGCCGGCTTGATGCCGCGGTCGGTGCAAAACTGATGCAGAGCGGCATCGAGTGTCGGCGCGTCGAAAGGTTCGGTCGCGGCCAATACGGGGAGGAACTGCCGAAGCAATTCGACAGCGCCGGGCTTTTTCAAGCGTTTCTCGACGGCTTTGCTATCGTAGACCGGCTCGGCTCGCAGAAACGGGCTGCCGTAAATCAGGATGTCGGAAAAGAGTTTGATTCGCTCGCCGCAGGCGACCACGATACGTTCCACCTTGGCACGCGTAGCTTCATCAAGCGGTTCGCTGACCAACCCGGCCCGCTGCAAAAACGGTAGACAGCCGGCCACCTTTTCCGGCAGGGGCAGCAAGCGCATGTATTCGCCGGCGAGCCAATAGAGTTTGTCGGGGTCGAAACTGGCCGGCGAATCGTTGACGCGCTCCAGCGAAAAGTGAGCGATCATCTGCTCCAAGGGGATGAACTCGCTTTTGTCGTCCAACGACCAGCCGAGTCGACCCAGGTAGTTGACCAACCCTGCGGGGAGATAGCCCATTTCGCGGTAGAACGCTACGGTCGCGGGGTTGAGGTCGTCGCGTTGGGCGATTTGTTCGTCAGTCCAACCGATGGCATGCAATTTGGCGCGAATCTCCGGCGTGACGAATTTGGCCATGTCGCGTTTGGACAGTTTCTTTTTCGACTTCGGCTCGTTGACCACCGGCACATGAGCAAACAACGGCAACTTTGCCCCCAACGCTTCAAAGATCAGCACCTGAGTGTAGGTGTTCGACAGGTGTTCGCGGGCACGGATGACGTGGGTGATACCCATCAACACATCATCGACCACAGAAGCGAAGTTATACAAGGCTCGGCCATCGGCCCGTAGAATCACCGGATCGCCGATCAGGTCGGCTCGCTGTTCGCAGGTGCCGCAGATCAGATCGTGCAGCACCACGACGCGATCGGTCGGAATTTTGAACCGCAGGGTCGTCGGCTGAGCCTGATACAAACGGACGCATTCTTCGGCGGGAGTATTGCGATGCGGCCCACGGTGGAGGTACGGTTTTTTGGCCGCATCGGCAGCCTTCTTCTCGGCATCGAGTTGTTCGCGGGTCAGATAGTCGGGGTAGACCCACCCGGTCTGCAACAACCGCATGGCGGCATCGAGGTAGGTTTGCTGGCGTTGCGACTGAAAGTACGGCCCCACGGGGCCGCCAACTTCGGGACCTTCGTCCCAGTCGATGCCCAACCACCGGAAGCCATCGAGGATCGGTTGCAACGCTTCGGCCCGATTGCGTTCGGTATCGGTGTCGTCGATCCGCAAAATGAATTGCCCACCATGTCGGCGTGCCAGCAACCAATTGAAAAGGGCCGTGCGCACACCGCCGATGTGCAGATAACCTGTCGGGCTAGGGGCGAAGCGCGTCCGAATCGTCATAATCCCATCGTCCTTGCAGTTAGGAGAGCCGTTGCTGTCCACCATCATACGGACTCCTACGCCGACGAACAGGCTTCCAACGCTACCCTTCGGTAGAGTGACGCAGTTCGACCGTCGATTCGCCGACAGTTTCGGCACGCGGCGGGCCTTTGGCCTCGACCAAAGTCACGATCCGTCCTTCCTGCACGATTTTGCCTTCCTGGTTGATGATGCCGCGATACCAAACGACTTCACCCCGTTTGCCTCGGCCCCGCAGCGTCTTTTCCAACACCCGTGAACGTACCTTAAGGGTGTCCCCCGGAAAGACGGGGCCTTTGAATTCCCAGTCCAACACCTTCAGGAACGCCAACGTCCGCACGGGAGGGGAGTTCAGCCCCAAGCCGCTGCCGATCGAGAAGACCAACAACCCGTGCGCGATCGGCCGACGAAACGGCGTGGTCTTGGCGAATTCATGATCCATGTGTATCGAATTGAAATCGCCGCTGAGGCCGGCATAATTCACGATGTCTGTCTCGGTGAGTGTTCGCCCGAACGACTCCCACTCTTGACCGACTTCCAAATCCTCGAAACTCAGACTAGTCGAGGGC
>CALEEC010000238.1 GCA_937949245.1 uncultured Gemmataceae bacterium
GGGGTTCGTGCGAACGCCAATGACGGAAAGCAATCGCTTTGAGATGCCTTGGGAAATGGAAGCGGATGATGCCGCCGAGCGGATCGTGACCGCCCTCCGCAAACGAGCGAAAGTTTTCCGCTTTCCGTGGCAAACCTCTTGGCTCGTGCGGTTCAGTTCTTGGCTGCCCGATAGACTACTGGCGCGAGCCATGCGGCGATACAATGAAGATCCGCCGATGAATGTGATCACCAAAAAAGCTGGCTGAGCGCGAAAGGGTAAGGCAACTTTGATGCGATTGTTTTTGACCGGGGGCACTGGCTTAGTCGGCCAAGCGTTGCTCCCCCGCTGGCTGGCTCGGGGCGAAAATGCGTCAGCGACCGTGCTTTCACGTCGTGCAGCAACTCCGCTGCCTCCCTCTCCGCAACTGCAATCGATTCAGGGAGATCCGACTCAAGCGGGACCATGGCTCGATGCGGTTCGGGTAGCCGATGTCGTCGTCCATCTGGCCGGCGAGAACGTCTTCGCTCAGCGTTGGAATGCTCAAACTCTGCAAAAGATCCGGGACAGTCGGATTCTCAGCACGCAGTTGTTGGCCCAAACTTTGGCCGACACACCCATGCGGGCCGATGGAACCCCGAAAGTCTGGATCAATGCTTCCGCAATCGGTTACTACGGCGATCGTGGTGACGAAGAGTTGACCGAGGATAGCTCGGTCGGCTCGGACCCTATGGCGCAAATTTGTGCCGAATGGGAGGCAGCGACCGAGCCTGCCGCGGCAGCGGGAGTCCGGGTGGTTCGTCTCCGCATTGGTATCGTACTGGACCCCGCAGGGGGAGCTTTGCCGAAATTGATTCGCCCTTTCCGACTTTTCGTCGGTGGATGGGTCGGCAATGGGAAAGCATGGATGAGTTGGATTCACCGTGACGATTTGACCGGCATCATTCTCTGGGCCATAGATCACTCCCAAGTTCGTGGAGCCATCAACGCTACATCGCCCGATCCGCGGACAAATTACGACTTTTCCCGATGTTTGGGACGGGCTTTACGGCGACCTTGTTATGCTCCCGTCCCTAAGTTCATGTTGAGGCTGGTGTTGGGGAAAGTGGCCGACCTCATTTTGGCTTCCCAGAAAGTTCGACCGGCCAAAGCCGAATTGCTCGGCTATGTGTTCCAATACCCGAAGCTCGAATCGGCCTTGGCACATTTATTGTCGCGGTAGCCGATTCGTGAAGGTAGCAAGCGTAAGCTACTCGAATCGGCTCCAGCCCAGTGCAAGGGTGCAGATGCGTTGCGGATTCGTGAAGTTCGTTGCATTAGCCGATTTGAGAGCGGGCTAATGCAGAACATTTTAGTGCGGGAAAGCGGCATCCGTCAGGCCGACATTGAGTTTCAGATCGACGTAACTGTAGCACTCGATCAACTCTCCCTCGGCGGGGCCATTCGCCTTCGGCGCTTCATAGGCTTCAAAGCGGATCGGCAGGCAATGCTCTTTGTCGAAGTAGATCACACAACGGTGGCAGTAGCCCGGATTCACTCCCGGTTGGTGGAGCATTTCGACGCGATAGCAAGGACGTCCCGCGAATTGATATTCCGCCAGAGCAATCTTCGGCGGCCCATTGCGTTTTTCCGCATTATACTCGCGGATCAACGTCTCGACTAACGCGACCAATCCCGCCTCGGACATGGTGTGCCGAGTTTGTTCCAAAACTCGCGGGTCGGTCTGCGACAGAGTGACAAACCCGACGACCCCCAAAGCACCGGCAGGGCGAACACGCATCTTGGTCGTGCCGTGTTTCTCGGGAATGTACGTTGCTTGCTGCCCCCGAATTTCGTTGGGACTCAGAAATTTCATGTGCAAAGCGAACGGTCGCAGTCGGGCATGTTGAATGGCAATCTGCTCAGGCAAGAGTCGGCCATGCACTTTCTCTTGTTTGATGAACGTGCAGGTGTAGTCGTGGGTGCGTCGTAAGGTTGCCCGAGCTTGTTCCAACAGTTGGTCCACGACATCGGCTTGGAGAGTGGGGAGCGGGGTAGCCTTGGTCATGGGAGTGGGAGTAAGATCATTCGCCGGTGGCGCTTTTCCCATCGGCAACATCGGTGGGGCGGCGGAAACCAACCCCACGGTACAGAAACCGCACCACAACAGTGCTTTGAGACGCGGAAAGCGAGCTAATAAGGTAAGAGAGGGCATCGGATCGATCCCTGAAAGAGTCGAAGAGTAAAACGAATGTCGATCGCATGGCCCAATCGACATTCAGAAACAAGCGAGCTGCTCATACCCTCTTTCAGGTTCAAAATCCATCGCAAAATGTCGGGAGTCCGACTGATGCCCTCGAACGGAAGATGGAATCCCCGGCGAAGGTTACTGGATTTGCTGGCTCTTTTCGCGGTACTGTTTCGCCTTTTCCGGTTCTTTCAGATCCTCAAAGATTTTTGCCAGCGCATCGATGGCTTTCTGTACTTGGCTCCGATCTTCGTTGTAAACGACATCGACCCAGAGATATTCCCACATCGCGTCGCGTCGGCGACCCACAGCTAACAGACAATCCCCGAGAATGTTGTGGGCCACCGCTTTGAGGGCGGGGGGGGTAGATCCGTCTTGCGTTTTCTTGCGTAGTTCGGCTTCGACCTTTTTCAGGGCCGCTTCGTCTTTGCTACCGAGCAAGAAGTCGGTGCCGATTTTGTAGATGTCCAAGCGATTGCGCTTGGGGTCGCCGGGTTTGACGGTAGCGAGGAGCTTTTTCAATTCAGCGTCCGCCTCTTTGGCTTTGCCTGCCCGCATGAGCAAGTCGACATAAGTTAGGCTGATTTCTTGTTGTAGATCCGGCGTCAGATCGGGGAGTTTCAGGAAGGCCTCGACAGCTTCGATGGCTCCGTCCATATTGCCGGCCGCATTTTGCAAACGGATCAGTTGTTTGGCGACGATCGGATATTGCCAAGTGCTTGGGTAGGCTTTAGTGAAACTTTTCAGGGCTTCAATAGCTTCAGGACGTTTCTTTTCATCGGAATCGGCTTCCATCGCTTTTAACATGGCAATTCGATATTCGACGAATCGCTTGGACTTCGGGTTGGCGGCATCCTTGAAATTGGGCAGCAGTTTGACATAAGCATCGAGAGCCTTGGCGTACTCCTTCTTGTCTTCAAAACCGCCGATGGAACTAAATTCGAGCTTGACACCGCTGGGCAGGTCACTGTAGGTGATGCGAATGATTTCATTCGCCTTGTATTCCTTTTCCGGGCCAGCCGAGGGTTTGAACAAGATTCCAGAAATTGTTTCTTTCGAGATCGTTCCCGTCATCGACGGCAGTACTTTGTCGCTTTTCGGGTCGCGGACCACGATGACATCACTGCCCCCTTGGCCTGCCGCGAAACCGACGACGAATAACATCCACAAACTTGCTGGCACTCCAAGACGTACTATCCGAGATTGCATAAAGGGAATCCTCCTCGATGGTGTTGTTTCCAACCGGCCAAGAAACTTATCCACCGAACCTAGAAAAACCGGGGTTCGGTGGATTCAACGAAACGAAATACGAGCCTGAGATACGGACTTATTGCGCCGAGGCGGTGTTATCGCTCGACGGAGGTTTCAGGAAGAGCGTGCCCTTCAGTTCTTTGTACTTCTTCAGAATCGTGGGATGCTCTTCGAGAAATTCGTAGATCTTTTCATGAACTCGTGGAGGAATACCATCTTTGCGAATTTCGAGATTGGGATTGTCCCGCTTGTTCTTGAGATCTTCCTCCGTGATCGTGTTTTTCTGCTCCAGGTCGAAAAACGCTTGAGCGACTTTGTCAAGGGCTTCGCGTTTCTTCTCGTTGTCTTTCACCACAGCGAGATTCGCTTTCGTGACGCAACGCTGGGTTTCGTAGAACAAATCGAAGTAAATCTCACGGAAGCGAGCGGCCGCACGGTTCTTGTCGTTGAAAGCGCGGACGTCTTTCTCGTACTCCTTCTTGGCATTCTCGTAGAGTTTGTCCGAGAGCATTTTGGTCTTAGCCGTGAGTTCTTTGATTTTCTCCTCGCGATTCTTGATTTTTTCCGGGTCGGTGGGCATGAGCATTTTCCAGGCTTCTAGCTCACCGGCAGCTTTCTTCCATTCGGCATGGTCGGCTTTGATCTTGTTTGCCTCTTCAGCGGGGATCGAAGGATCGGTTTTATCACCGTACTTGGCAACGATGTAAAAGACCCGTTCGGCCTCCGTTTTCTTGGAGTTGTAGGTTTCTTCGGGGTTGACCGGTTTGACCGCGAGTTTGGCGTAACTTTTGCTCAAAGCGATCCAGCCGGCCACGGCTCCGGTAGGCCCGCCCCATTTCCCCTGGTCTTCCAAGAGATAGAGTGCCTCCTTGCGTGCATCAATATTGCCTTGGCCCCAACCTTTGACCTTGCCATCCCCCATGATTTCCTTCATGACCTTTTCTGCTTTGGCGAAAGCGGCAGCAGCTTCGCCTTTCTTGTTTTCTGCGGTCAGTTGTGCGCCGTACTTGCGATAGTTCCGGGCAATGTCCAATTGAACATATTGGTAACGTCGCACGGCGTCGGCAGCGTTGGGATCGTCCGACTTCGCGGTCGGCTTCGGATACTTTTGCTCCAGCAGTTGGGCCGCTCGTTCATATTTTTCGAGCATCTCAAAACCACTAGCCAGGAAGCGAATCATGGTCGGAAGTTGTTCTGGCTTCAACTCTTTGCTGGCGACGTCATCCAGCAGAGCCGAAAAGCTCTCGGTCAATTTCTTGACTTCGTCGAGTTTCTTGTCGCGTTTGAACGCATTGATTTGCGTTCGCACTTCGCGGACCAGTTGGCGGAGGGTTTCTAGATTACTTTCGATTCCGCCTCCGAGTTTGCCCAGAGATTCCAGAAGCGATCGCGCCCGGTCAATCTTCCCATCCGAGACACTGTTACGTAAAGCCAACACCAGAACGCGTTGTTGGGTTCGACGCAGTGCCTCAGCAGAAGGGGAGGAACTTTCTTCGTCATTGCCGCCGGCTTTCGGTTGCGCGGTTTCGATTTCTTTCACGAGCGGTTCGAGGAGCGTAGCCACCTTTTCATTGTTGCGGGAACGGTCTTCGTAAAATGCTTGGGCGAAGACGGCATTGTACTTCAGATCCTTGATTCGATTCAGGGTGTTGTCTTTGTCATTCCCTTCGAGGGTGTTGAAGGTAGGTATTTGTTTGAGCAGGTCATCGGCAATTTTTTCTGCGGTCTGGAAATGGGACATTGAGGTTTCCCGAGCGGCCGCCTCTTCTTCCTTGCCGCGGATCGCATTGTTGCCCATGAGCAGTTGCAGTTGTCCCAGTTGGAGCTTGGCATTGCAATAAGCGAGCACTTCGCTGTTGCTGGCTCCAGGGGGAACGCTCGGCAAATTGGTCAGTTCCGCGACCACTTGCTGTTGATACTTTTGAATCTTGGCAGGATCGACCCCCTTTTCTTCACAATCGGGACGTTGCAACGTGTATACCGCAGCACCAAATAGGGTGCGAGCCTGGTACATGTACTGGTAGCCGAGCGAAATCTTCGATAGATATTCGCAGGCTTCGGAGTAGCGTTTTTCCATGAAGGCTTGAAGCCCTAACTGATGGCGTGCGGTGTCACTGGCGGGTTCCGAAGGCCATTTGCGTTGGACTTCTTTGGCGACGTTCTTCAGCCGAGCAATGTCCGCCGCGGCATTGGCTTTGTCTTCTTCTTCTCCCAAGGAATTGCGTGCCATCTCCGCCAGGGATTGCCGATAGGCCAAGATCGCTATTTGTCCGGCGGAGGCAGCTTTGGCTTCATCGGGCTTCGCTTGCATGACAGTGTATTCACCCATCACGGCAGCGCGTTGCATGTCACCAGAGATGAAGTAGAAGTAGGTCAGGAGGTTGCGTGCTTCGAGAATGTCGCGGGGCGAATCTGCGGGTGGTTTGGCCACCGCCAAGCCACGTTGCAGGAAGGAAATGATGCGCGCGTAAGCGTTGGCTTTGGCTTTCTCGGCTGCTTGCTCATCGAGTTCTTTACCACCGGATCCGCTGTTGAGCAGTTTTTGCAATTTGGCATTCTCGATTTGGGCAAAGAGCATGCATTCTTCGAGACTGGTCAGATCTTTGGGTTCGGGATTCCCACTGCGAGTGAACGCGAGGGCCAAGATGACTGACTGACGTGCTTCGGCGGCACGCTCAGCGTATTCGTTATCGAAATCGCCCAGGTCGTTGTAAAGCCGATCGGCAGCTTTCAGCATATTCACTGCGGCAGGACCGACACTGACGATTTCTCGGGTTTTCGGATCGCGTTTGATGTAGTCACGTTCAGCAATTTGCTGATTGGAGAGCGCCATCACGAATTTCATGTACGCACCTTCGGGGGTGCGTGCCGCGTTGGGATAGTCTCTCAACCACTGCTCGGCGGCACTTCGGGTGCGTTCGTAACGGTCTTTGTCGCTGCCGGAGAAAATTTGACGGACTTGGAAATAGCGGGCTTGCCGGACCCCTTCGCGTGCTATCGGACGTTTTTCTTTCAATAGAGCATCGAGTTGGGTCTTTGCTTCATTGAATCGTTGGTTTTCGTAGTCGCATTGGGCAATCCAGGCTTTGGCAATCCAACTGATGGGAGTGTTCTCATCTTTGAAGGCGATTTTTTCGAGAATACTTCGCGCCTTGTTGATTTGTGCCCCTTTCGCCTTAATTTCGGCAGGGGTATCCCCCTCGTAGGTGAGTCCGAGATTATATTCGTTGATTCCTTGTTCCAAGATGGCTTGTTGCTGACTATTCGTCAGTTGGGCTTGCTCGGTTTTGTCGGTAGTGGCTTTAATCTGCTCATCGAGAAGTTTGGCAGTGGATTCAAACATCTTCGATGCTTGGGTGAATAAGTCGCGGGCGACTTTGTGTTCGGCTTCGCGTTGTTTTTCGAGTTTCGGGCTGACTCGTTTGGCTTTCAGCAGAGCCACCTTGCCTTGTAGAGCGACGAGCCTACCTAGTTCGACTTGGGCCACCACTCTCAATTGCGGGGTGGGAGCTTTGCTCAGGAAGGCTTGGAATTCATTTTTTGCCTGGCCCAGGAGCAGATTCTTTCGGCTATCTTCACCGACTGAACGAGCCAATTCCAATCGGGTTCGCGCGCGTTCGAGGGGGAGTAAGGCGGCCGTGACAGGGTCGGGGGGTAATTTTTTCAGTTCGAAGTCGAGGAATTCCATCGCTAAGTCGGGCATACCTTGGTCACGCAAGCCGCGTACCAATTGAATCGCGGGGGGCGTCGCGGTTTGTGCCAAAGCGATGCCATCGGCCCATAGGAAAAACCCCCAGCTACTAAGCACGACAATAGTGCATCGCATTCGGTCAACTCCTTACAAAAGCACTTCAATCGATTCACTCGGCGGAACATAAAACTGATTCTGTTTTCACCGAGACTATGGCTGCGAGAACGGATCGGGTGAGCGGCAAATCTCTGTGTCTGCCCCCGATGTGAATTGTGGGGAAGTGCCTAGCGGAATGTCAAGAATCGCCTCGACGACTTTCGCGGTTTATCGAGATTTCCTCGAGGGAAGTTTCTTACAGTTCGGGAGGATCTATCGAAGAAACCAGAGTTTTGCTGTGCGAACTTTGTGGATTGCACCAGAAGTATGCATCAGAAAGGCGAAGTTCCGAAGCTCGATTCGGCAGTTCGCCAGAATCCCTCATGAGTGCTCTTGACAGTTTGCGGTTTCGCGGGAAGAGTTCGGCGGATCCCGAATTGGTTTCCTCTCAGGATCGTCTGCAGGTTCTCCAAGAGGTAGTTCCCATGCGTGGATGGTGGAATTTCTTGCTGATCGCTACCCTCGCGTTGTTCGCGGGGTGTAAAAACATTGGCAAGAAGGATTCCTTCACTCCCGATAAATCGTCGGCAAGTGGCGGGGGAACGCCGAACGCCAACGATCGCTTCTGGGAAGAACCGGCTTCGGCACCGGGCTTCGGTCCCGGAGGCTCGAAAACCTCGGGGGCCGATGGCGATGCCATTCTTGCTGGTCAAGTGGTTGATCCCTCGGGGCGCGGCTTGGGGAAGGTGTTCGTGCAAGTCGTTGCAGTCCAACCAGATACCACCTCTCCCGTGACGCCGACGGGCAAAACCCCTAAGGGAGTCGAAACCGACGAGAACGGCCACTTCGTTCTGCCAGGGCTGGAACGCAACAAGACTTATCAGATCAGTGCCCAAAAAACGGTCGATGGTCGAACTATAGGACGCGTGATGCAATTGCGGGCACCCTTTTCTACGGTGCTGTTGCGTCTGACTGAGGACGGCATGTCCTCTCTGGTGCTGCCGCCGCAGAGTCCCCCGACCAAGACCCCTTGGCCAACGCCGGCGAGTGCCGATTCTTCCTCCGACGCGGCTTCTTCCCAGCCTCCCGCATCATCGTCGGATCCGCTCATCGGAGGCACACCGACTGCGCCTCCGCCCAAACCAAAGATCTCTGCACCCGTCGATCCCTTGTTGGCTTCTCCACCGGCACCTACGGTTTCTGTGTCGTCTCCGAACAGTCCTGCGGCACCGATGCCGACGATGTCATCCCCCAATCCCGCGGCTACCCCACCGCCCCC
>CALEEC010000239.1 GCA_937949245.1 uncultured Gemmataceae bacterium
GCGATTTCTTAGCCGATAGTGGTGTTCAGCGTAGTAGCCGAATGTTTTGGAGAACTTTGCTTTAATATACAAGCCATTCCAAAGTCCCGTTTCCTCTAATACCGTTTGTGAGGCTGTTTGAGCGTCTGTGGAGTGTGGAAGGGCCAACCGCCGGTCGTTGTCATTCAAGCGACGCCCCCGCCGCTGGTGCTTCCGCCCGGATTGGACCGCGATCCTGATCTCGACCCCCCGCCTCGGCCACGACCGCAAGTGCAAGACGACCTCCGCTTCCCCGGCTTGGAGCAAGATTTTTTGGTCATTCGTCCGCGACAACCACCGGTCGAACGGTCCCGCCCAGCGGACCCTGAAATGCCGGGCCGCATCGTCGGGGGCTTCCGTCCAGTGCCTCCCGGGGCCGAACGCGAACGGCTGCAACCGCCGCTAGCACAGCCGATGCCGCGGGGGGATCTGTTCGCTCCGCGTTTGCCCGAAGGGAAAAATCCCGATGATCCCTTGCCGCAACCGCGTCAGGAAGCGGCTCGATTGCTGCGTTTAGCTGGGGCCGACTTTCGGGCCGAGCAATACGGCTTGGCTGCAGAAAAGTATCGTCGCGCCCTGCAATTAGCCCCCGATCTCGCCGTCGCCTATTTTCATTTGGCCCAATGTTATTTCGCGGTCGGTCGATATGCCGAGGCCGTGCAAGCAATCCGTAACGGGTTGGAACACGATCCGACTTGGCCCATCTCGGATTTTCGCGTGCGGGAACTGTATGCCGACGCCCGCATCTGGACCGAGCAACGCATGGCCCTCGAAACAGCGATCGCTCGACAGCCGGATCATCCAGGTTGGCTCTTTCTGTTGGGCTATCAACTGTGGTTTGCCGGCGAGCGAGCAACGGCCAAAGAGTGGTTCCAGCGTGCCCGCCAACGCACGACCGAACCGCAGATCATCGACCTATTCCGCCAGGCCGATGCCGAAATGATTCGGAAGTGATCCCGAGCCATCGGCTCCGCAACACCGACGCCCATAAGACTTGGAGCGGCGGCGTTCCTGAACCACTTGTTGCGTAATGCCAATGCCGAAAGGATGGGGAAGTAGTCATCCCAAGTGTCAGCAGCGCATGCGACAGCGATGCCTTACGGAAGAATCGAGCGGTGAGAGAGTGGTTCTCTGCGAGCACTTTCCCATTGCATCCACCTGTTGACCTTCCTTACACTAATAGAGGAAGAATGCTACCACTGGGCAAAGGTGCCTAGCCGGAAGTACGAAGATTCCTACCTTAACTTCTGCCTTTGGCAGTCCCCACGCGGTCGTTGTATGGTAATCTCTGCTCTCGTGGAACTTATCGCAGTGGGTGTACTGCCCCAAGGCAATCGCGTGCCGTTGGTGCCCCTGTCCCCACGCTGACGTCGGTTCCAAACAGACGACGGCGGGGATCTCTCCCTAGAGCATCGAACCGATGAGCGTTTCTCGATCAGATTGGCGTCGAACTGGGTTGGTACTCGTCTGCCTAGGGTTATGGGTCGGGGGGGGCTGCGGTCCTACAGAACAGATACGCACTTACACAGTGGAGAAGCCGAAGGTCGCCCCCGTGATCGAACGCGAACGCGTGCTGGGGCTGGTGATTCCCATTTCGGAGAAGTTGAATCGCTTCGTAAAATTCATGGGGCCGAAGGAACGGATCACAGCTCACGAAGCGGATTTTGATGCGTTCATCCAAACCCTTCGTGTCCCCGAGAACCCCGAGGCACCGCTGACGTTTGTTCCGCCAGCGAAGGCCAAACCACGGGCCAAGACCGAGAGAGAATCCGCGTTTGTGGAGCATGTTTTCGTGTTCGGCGAAGCCCCCCATAGCGTCGAAATGACCATCTCGACGCCGATCGGCGGTTCGTTGCTGAGCAACATCAACCGTTGGCGCGGCCAACTCGGCTTACGCCCCGTGGATCAGGAACAATTGGCAACGCTGATCACGGAAATGGATCTGGGAGGCAAACCGGCTTACCGGGTGGACTTCTCGGGTCCAGGCGGGGACAAAACCATGGCCCCACCGATGCCGCGCTGACAGAATGATGCTGCGCTGAAGGATATTGTACCCTCTCAGCTCTCGAATGTGCCACTAACCGCGACATGGAGCGTTTTCAATATGAGTACCGCTATCACCGACCCGACTGCCTCTGATACGCCGTTACGCGATCCGCAGCCCCGGCCGATCGCTCCTTCGTTGGGGTTCCGACTGTTGAAGCCTTTGGCATCGCTGCAACTGACGGTGATCTTGTTCGCGATGTCGATGATTCTGGTGTTTTTCGGCACCGTGGCTCAGAAGAACGCGGGCATTTGGACGGTCGTCGATCAGTATTTCTGGTCGTGGATCGTATGGATCGACCTGCAATTGGTCGTGGAATTCGGCAAAGTCTTTCTCGGCATTGCCCCGGAAACGCAAGCCGCTTCTTGGATGAAAGTTCCCTTCCCGGCCGGCAAACTGCTGGGCGGTTTGATGTTCCTCAACTTGCTGGCCGCTCACATCGTGCGGTTCCAATTCACCTGGAAACGCTCCGGCATCATTATCCTGCATGCCGGGATGATGTTGTTGTTTGTGGGCGAACTGATCACCCGAGAGTTCCAAGTCGAACAGCAGATGACGATCGAAGAGGGCAACTCGACGAATTATGCTGTAGACACCCGCCATTGCGAGTTGGCCTTTCTGAGCGCCGATGAGAGTGCCCCGAATAAAGAGAAAGTCACCGTCGTCCCCGCCCAGATGTTGCGCGAAGCTCTCAAACAGCAAAGCCGGATTCGGCACGACGATTTGCCGGTCGATCTGGAGGTGAAAGCCTACTACCTCAATTCGGTGCTCGCTCCCGCGAAAGCCAACCAAGAAAACCTGGCAACCGCCGGTGGGGGAGTACGTACCATTGCCGTGGAACAACCGGAAGTCAGTGGCGTCGATCCCAATCAGAAAGTCGACACCCCCTCGGCCTATGTGACGTTGTACAAGAAAAACTCTGAGGAAAGCCTGGGCACCTACCTGGTCACCACCCGATCCGATGTGACGCAACCGATCCTCGTCGATGGAAAGAAGTACGAGATCTTGCTACGGTTCAAGCACCTGTACAAACCCTATTCGATCGAACTGAAAGACTTCCGGTTTGATCGCTACATCGGCACCAACACGCCGAAAAATTATTCCAGTGACGTAGTCATCCTCGATTCGGAGAATGGCAAAGAGTTCGAGTATACGATTGCCATGAATAAGCCGCTGTACTATCGCGGCGAAACCTTCTATCAATCGTCGTTCACCCCTGATGAGAAAGCGACGATCCTACAAGTAGTCCGTAATCCCGGCTGGATGATTCCTTACATTTCGTGCGTGATGGTATCGCTGGGAATGCTGTTGCATTTCGGCTTGAACCTGGGGGCGTTTCTAAATCGCGTGCGTCGGCCACGGATCGAAACCAAGTTGGCGACCCCGCAAGGGACGAATTCTTCCGCGGAGTGGGTGATACCGACGATTTCCACGGTGTTGGTGGGATTGTATCTGGTCAGTGCCATCATCCCCCGAGGAACCGGCTCCAAGTTCGATCTGAATGAAGCGGCTCGGCTGCCCGTGATCAAGGATGGCCGCATCAAGCCGTTGGACACCGTGGCTCGAGTGGACCTGCGGATCATCACCCATCGCGAAGAATTCACCGACGACAAAGGGCGAAAACAGCCTGCCATCAAATGGTTCTTCGATACGCACTCGTTCCTTAGTCGGGGCGAACCGATCTCGTCGAACTACCGCATCTTCCGCATCGACAACGAAGACCTGCTCAAATTCCTGAAACTGGAACCGCGCGAAGGTTTCCGTTACTCGATCGACGAAATCCGCCCGCGGTGGGAAGCCTTCAACGAAGCGGCCAAGAAGATCGACGAAATCCCATCGAATAAACACGATCTGTTCCAAGCAAAGTTGATCGAACTACGCCGACACATCGAAATTTTCTTGGGCGTTTGGCTCGGCCACGGCCGCGATTTTCCGCTGTTGCTGCCCGAATATGGCGATTTCAAATGGCGTACCCCCGGTTCGGTACGGGAGGCGATCAACGAACGGCTGGCCATGCTCAAGATGTTCCAGTTGAAACAGTGGGGCGTTCAAGACGTTCAGGATCTGCCCAAAGAGCAGCAGGACGAATTCAACGAAATGATGGAAGCGGCCCGCAAGCATCTGACGTCTACCGATCCGGTGTATCAGGATTGGTTGCAACTGCTGACGGCCTATCAGAAGGGAGACACCGAAGGCTTCAACCGACGCTTGTACGAATTCCGTGACAAGTACTTTGAGGGCGTTTCCTCCGCCGACAAGACGCGGGTGAAATTTGAAGTGTTCCTCAATGAGTTTGCCCCATTTTATCACTGCACAGCTCTGTATGTGATTGCCTTCCTGTTGGCCTCGGCCGCTTGGGGGGCAGCGGTGTTTGGGGCCAGCGAAGGAGGTGAAGGCTTCCGGCGAGCGGCTTTCCGGGTGTTGTTCCTCACCTTCTTGGTGCATACGTTCGCTCTGATTTCGCGAATGTACCTGATGGATCGCCCGTTGGTGTTCGTGACGAATTTGTACTCGTCGGCCATCTTCATCGGTTGGGCCGCGACCGGCATTTGCTTGATCGTGGAACGCTGGTTCCCCATGAGCATCGGCTCGGCCGTGGGGGCCGCTCTGGGATTCCTGACCTGCGTGATTGCCCACAATCTTGCCGTCAGTGGTGATACCTTGGAAATGATGCAAGCGGTGCTGGATTCCAACTTCTGGTTGGCGTCGCATGTGACGACCGTCACGCTCGGCTACTCCGCTACTTACATCGCCGGCACCTTTGGCCTCGCCTATCTGCTGCTGTACCTTTTCACCAACGTACTCTCTCGGGAAAGCACGTTGCAGGTCGATGCTCAGGGACGCGGCAAGGAGATCGGCAAGATCCTGGCACAGTTGATGTATGGCATTATCTGCCTCGCCACGCTGTTGAGCTTCGTCGGCACGGTGTTGGGGGGCATCTGGGCCGATTACTCTTGGGGCCGTTTCTGGGGATGGGATCCCAAGGAGAACGGTGCAGTGCTGATCGTCATCTGGAACGCGTTGATTTTGCATGCCCGTTGGTGCGGCTTGGTGAAAGATCGCGGCGTTGCGGCTTTGGCCGTGGTCGGCAATATGGTCACCACCTGGAGTTGGTTCGGCACCAATCAACTGGGCGTGGGACTGCATGCGTATGGCTTCAACAATCAGTTGGTACGTTTGTGCGTGGCCGTGTGGGTATCCCATTTAGCCGTGCTGGCTTTGTTGTGCGTGCCGCAAAGCTGGATGTCGCGGATCGGCGACCGAGTTCGCCCGGCTCTCGCGCATCTGGTCGGCCGCTAAGCCCCAATGAATCACCGCAGGTTTTAGGCGAGCCGGCGGACGTAAGTCGCCGGAGGGACTGAATCATCCGACGACTGGCG
>CALEEC010000240.1 GCA_937949245.1 uncultured Gemmataceae bacterium
AAATCTACCAATCGGGACGAAACCGAATTGTACATCGTCGAAGGGGAATCGGCCGGCGGCACTGCGAAGCAGGGGCGAGACAATCATACGCAAGCAGTGTTGGGGTTACGGGGGAAAATCCTCAATGCCGAGGGATTGGCGACCAATAAAGCCTTGGCTAATCAGGAGTTAGCGGATCTTGTGGCCGCCATCGGCACCGGAGCCGGCGACAAATTTGATCTGGCGGGTTTACGCTATGGCAAGATCATCTTACTGATGGACGCCGATGCCGACGGCTGTCACATCTCCACGCTGTTGTTGGACTTCTTCTTCCGGCACATGCCCGAACTGATCCGCAAAGGGCACGTTTACATCGCTCAGCCGCCGTTGTATCGCATCGATCATAACAACGAAACCTACTGGGCACGCGATGACGAGCACAAGGAAGAGATTCTCGCCAAACTGCGAGCCAATGCCAAGTTCACAGTGAAACGCTTCAAAGGTCTGGGCGAAATGGAAGCTCAAGAATTGGCCGAAACCACGCTCGACAAGCGGAACCGAACCTTGTTGAAAGTCCAGATTGAATCGAACTTGGAAGCCGATCAGACCTTCGATCATCTGCTCGGCAAAGAGGCCAAGCATCGCACCAAGTTCGTCATGGAAAAAGCGGATCAGACCGTCTTGGAAGAGTTGGACATCTGAAACACACGGTTCGCCTCGTGCTGAAGCTCCGTCGACTCACGTCGACGGCTCGCCTGGTCGCTGAAACTCTTGTCGCTGAAGCTCCGTCGACTCACGTCGACGGCTCGCCTTATCGTGGCGATTTCGGAGAAGTCATAGCATCAGCCTAAGATGCTGTGTAGGATAAAACAGAGAACGCTTAAAACCGGGAACTTCCCGAAAGTTGTGATCGTCGAAGAAATCAATCGAACCTGCATTCCTAAGATTGCCAAGAGGTCGGAACGATGAGGCGAACGGTCCAAGCACCTTGCCCGAATTGTCGGCGTATGCTTCGCATCCCGAAGGATTGGGCAGAATTGCAAATGAAGTGCAAATTCTGCGGCCAAGCCTTACGAGGACGTATTCGCCAGCGTGCCGCTGGTGCAACGATTCCGCCGGAGGGTACGCCTGCCGCGCTGAATCTGATGCCGACCCCGGAGTCACCCCCGCAGACGGTTCCCAGCCCGGCTCCAGCGTTCCCCGCGCCAGTTGTGGAACCGCTCCCCCCAGGGCAACCGTTCCTGCCGAATGTTACCGCTCTCTCCGGACAGCCATACCCTCCTCCGCCGTCGGCTCCGCAGTATCCGGGCATGCCTGCCGCTGCACCTGCACCAGCGATGACCGGTCCTTTCGGGCAACCTCTTGCCCCTCCGAGCTCGCCGGGGTATCCGGAGGTGCCTGGGGGACTTCCGGGGCAGCCTCCCTATGCCGTACCAATGCCGGTGGCGACTCCCTTCGCTGCGATGCCAGGGGGATACGATCCTATGAATCCGCAAGGGACGCCGTTCGGGGTGGGGATGCCTCCCGGAATGCCTCCAACAGCCGCGATACCGCAGGTTCAGCCCCTACCTGGGGCCTATGGTCCGCCGATGTCGGCACCTCCAGGAATGCCTTCGCCAACAGTGGTTCCGCTGGGGCATTTTCCAGCCCCGCAGCCGGCACCTTATGATCCGTACTCGATGCCTGCCGCAAAGCCCACGATGCCCAACGCGGTTGCTGCGACTGTCAACCCCGCATTTGCCGCGAGCAATGAACCCATCTTCGGAGCCAACAGCAATGCTCGCAAAGGGAAGTACAAACGCCGAGAAGGCAACGAAAAGTTGAAATGGATCGTGTTGACGTTCTTCTTGCTGATGGGCTTAACCGCGGTAGTTACCATCCTAACGCGTCCCGATGCGGTGGGCAAACTCACGGGGGCCAGTGGCACGGCAGCCACGAAGAGTAAGTCGGGGGAAGCTGGCGAATCCCCCCAAACCAATGCGGGCACGACGACGGCAACCTCGGGCACGCCGGGCAACAATGCCAACCCCGCTGTGCTAGAAGGGGCCTTCCCACGACGGTTATTGTTGGTGAACATCAATAACTACCTTTACGCCAATCCAACACAGTCGGGGTATCAGAAGATTGCTGACGAAAAACTGCGGACAGACATTCACTCGGTGATCGATCGCTTGGCCGATCGCTGGCGGATTGAGAAAGATCAGGTGTACAAACTCAGCGATACGCTCCTGAATGATCCGCGGAATCTGTTGAAGCCGGTGATCGAAGAAACCGTCGACAAGTTTCTCGCGACATCGCGAGCCCAAGATCGCATCATGCTGATTTTTGCCTGTCAGGCTATTGCCATCAACGGAGCGGCGTATCTGATCCCGCAAGAAGGCGACCTAGACAAACCGGAAACCTTGGTGCCGGTGAAGGAAGCGATCTACGACAAACTCGCTCAGTGCAAAGCGCAGCAGAAAGTGGTGATCTTCGATGTTTGCCGATACGATCCCGGACGTGGTCAAGAGCGTCCCGGGGGAGGGCCGATGTCGCCCGAATTGGAGAAGGCACTTCATTCCCCTCCGCCGGGAGTTCAAGTCTGGACCTCGTGTTCGGCGGGAGAATCGAGCATCGAATACGATTACGTCGAATATCCGAGCCGACTCAAACCTGCCGGGCGTGACATTGCCGGGAGTCTGTTCATCAGCTACATCCGCATGGCCATGGCAGCTGGGCAAGCGGGAGGGGGGGGGATCTCCCGCCAGACCGATCCTCTGCCGATTCAGACGTTGATCAACTACGTCACTCCGCGGGTCACGGATGCGGCCAATGGTTTGGAAAAGGCGAAGCAAACGCCGAAATTCACTGACAACGCCGCGGGCACCCCACAAGTGGCATTCAATGGTCAAGAACCGATGCCGCCGCGATTTGAACTCCCCCGCGCGAAGACGGGAATGGCTAAAGAGGCCATCGTCTCGCTGCTGAAGGAAATCGATGTTCCTCCGATCAAGAACACCCGCAAAGGTGCAATCCCGATCAAGATCGAAGACATCGTAGCCTTCTCGGAAGAGGCGATGAGAGAATATATGTCCGACAACGTTCCTATGAACGATATGCGCGACAAGTCGAAATATCCGATTCGAGCCGTGACGATCAAGGCCATCGAAACGATTCGTCGCACCAAAGCCGAAGGAAGTGAGCAACCGCTCCCTGACGAATTGCGGCAATCGGAAACCGGCGACGCCGACCTGAATAACCTCAAGAAGATCCAAGAGAATCAAGCCACCTTCCAATTGGAGTTTGAGGAACTGTACCAAGAAATGCTCGAAGCCGGCAAGATGCGGGAGAAGGAAAAATCGAAACGCTGGCTAGCCAACTATGACTACGCCCTGGCCCAGGTGCAAATGCGTTTGGCCTACCTGAACGAGTACAACTTTGCTCTGGGCAAGGTGCGCAAGAAAGAATTACCCGAGTTAGACCCGAACTTAGGCCACAAAGGTTGGCGTTTGCAAGCGAACGAAAAGATGGGCGCACCCAAAGAAGTCCGCGACATGGCCGAGAAAGGCAAGGAACAGTTGAAGAAAATCATGGAAGAATATCCCAACACCCCTTGGGCGGTGGTGGCTAAACGAGATTCCAGCACGCAGTTAGGCTTGAAGTGGATCGCGTCGAGCTTTGGTGCGGCCGACGATTGAGGTCTCGACTTCTCCTGGTTGAGCAGGCAGTGCGGATAGTCTTCGGCGTCCGTGGAGATTCTTGGCGATCTTTCACGGACGCCTTACTTATTGTCCGGCGTACTGTCGTAGTGAAGTGACCGGCTTGATCCTCCCAGATGGGGAAGATGAAGTGCATGATTCTCCGAGGAAGAGGTGAGGAGGTGGTCGGTCCATCGGTTGCGATTCTTCCTGGCAAAGCGTGATGCTCCCCAGGATGCCCGATCGATGTTTCGACATCGCTCCCGGAGTTGCTTCCGCTGCGGATGTCTCCTGCGAATCCGCGCCGACTCTTCCTTGCAAAGCGAGGGCAATGCCTTTATAGTTCAAGGCAGGATTGAGTCCTTGGTCTGTCCGACTCAATCAACGACTGGCGGCTCTGAGGAAGCAACGATGGCAACGTGGAAATTGCGACGAATCGACTGTGCGTCTCCGAATGCGGCATCGCAATTGTCGGCGTTGCGCGATCAGTTCAGCAATCAACAGGACAAGGTGACTCCCCAAGGCCGCAAATTGACGCAAGCTGTCTTCGGCGAAGCGCTTCCACCTTCCAAAGTTGTCGAACGCATCTTAGCCGACGTGCGTGCCAGAGGATTATCGGCCCTGTTGCACTACACCGAGCAGTTCGACAAGGTCAAGCTCACTTCTGCGACCCTACGAGTCAGCGAGAAAGAGTTGACCGAAGCTCACGCCACGGCGGACCCGAACTTTCTCGAAACCGTTCGGCGAATCCGCTACAATGTGACCCAGTTTCAAACGGGAATCCTCCATTCCGATGCGATCCTCAGTATTCCGGGCAACCAAGAACTGCATCTGCGGTATCGCCCGATGAAACGCGTTGGTATTTGCGTCCCCGGCGGAGCCGCGGCCTATCCCTCCACGCTGTTGATGACGGTTTGCCCCGCTCAAGTGGCGGGTGTGAAAGAATTGGCCGTCGTGATGCCACCGACCCCCAACGGGGCGTACAATAAGCAAATGCTCGCGGTGTGTCATGAGTTAGGGGTCACCGAAGTCTACCGCATCGGCGGCGCTCAGGCGGTGGCAGCATTGGCCTATGGAGTCGAAGGAATCACGCCGGTCGATATGATCGTTGGGCCGGGCAACACGTTCGTCGCTTTGGCCAAAAAAGCAGTGTTCGGTACCGTGGCCATCGATTGCATCGCCGGGCCTAGCGAGGTGATTATCGTTGCCGATGATTCGACTTCCTCCGATTTCATCGCGATCGACATGATTGCTCAGGCCGAGCATTCCCCAGGGGTGGCCCTACTGCTGACTTGGGTGCCCGAACTTTTAGACGAAGTCGAGGAAGACATTCGCAAACAACTGAAAGACCTGTCCCGCGGTGACCTTGCCAGGGAGTCTCTCGAACAATATGGGGCAATGATCCTAACCCGCGACGAACAAGAAGCCGTGTACTGGGTAAATAACCTCGCTACAGAGCATCTGCACATACAAACGCGTGATCCTGAAGCCTTCGCCGATCAGGTGGTCAACGCAGGGGCAATTTTCTTGGGGCAATACACGCCGGTGGCTTTGGGAGACTACGCCGCGGGGCCATCGCATGTACTGCCGACCGGCGGCACGGCTCGCTTCACTAGTGGCTTGACGGCCAACGACTTTATGCGACGTTCCAGCATGATTTCATTCACCCGTTCGGGATTGCGTGAGATTGCCGACGATGTCATTCAACTGGCCAACCAAGAGGGACTAACCGCTCACGCCGCGAGTGTCGCCATGCGGATTAAAGACATCGTGTCGCCCACGGCGCGACCGTCGAAGAAAAACAACGACAAACCTCGCAAGGACTGAGCGCTTATGCCCGGAATTCGACCGAACGTTCGCGCAATGGCCGGCTATGTCCCGGGAGAACAACCTCGCGAAGACGGTGTCATCAAGCTCAACACCAACGAAAATCCGTATCCGCCTTCGCCCAAGGTCTTTGATGCCATTCGTCAAACCTTGACCGGCGATCGATTGCGGAAATACCCCGACCCCACCGGAACCCAGTTCCGCAAGACGGCGGCCCGGATTCTCGATGTCGATCCCGAGGCGATCCTGATCGGCAACGGGTCCGACGACATCTTGACCATTCTCACCCGCACCTTCGTGCCTGAGGGCGGTTGCATCGTCTCACTAACTCCTAGTTACATTCTCTACGCGAGTCTAGCAGAGATTCAGAACGCCCGCATCGAGAAGGTTCCGTTCCAATCCGATTGGAGCCTGCCCCATCCCTGGCCGGTGACGGACGCGGATTTGACCTTTCTTGCTAATCCTAACTCCCCTTCGGGCACCGTGATCGATGCCTCGGCAATTCAACGCCTCATCGAGCAGTGTCAGGGACCAGTCGTCCTCGACGAGGCTTACGCCGACTTTGCATCCTGCAACGGCTTGGCTTTCGCCCGTACCGGCAAAGCGATTGTGACGCGCAGTTTGAGCAAGTCCTACGCCCTGGCCGGCATCCGCTTTGGCTTCGCAGTTGCTGATCCGGCCATCATTCGCGAAATGCTCAAAGTGAAAGATTCCTACAACTGCGATGTGTTGAGTTTGGCCGCCGCGACGGCCGCACTGGAAGATCAAAACTACTTCCGCACCGTCCGCGATCGAATCTTGGCCACTCGCACCCGGATGACGGCCCAACTTCAGGAGCTCGGCTTCCAAGTGACACCGAGTCAGGCCAACTTCGTCTGGTGCCAGCGTTCCGATCGCCCCGTCAAGCCGATTTACGAACGATTGAAGGAACATCGCATCTTGGTGCGTTACATGAATTATCCCGGTTATGGCGATGGCCTGCGAATTTCGGTCGGCAGTGATTTAGAGATCGATCGATTGTTGGCGGTGCTAAGTGATATCTTGACTTGAGGAATCCCACTGATGACCCGTTGGGGAAGCATTCACCGCGAAACGACCGAAACCAAGATCCGTTTGGAACTCGACCTCGATGGTTCGGGGCAAGCCGAACTAACGACCGGTGTCGGCTTTTTCGAACACATGCTGACACATTTGGCCCGGCACAGTTTGTTCGATCTGAAGGTGCAGGCCGAGGGCGACCTCCATATCGACGCGCATCATACGGTCGAAGATGTGGGCATTTGTCTGGGCAAAGCTCTGCTGCAAGCTATCGGGGACAAAAAAGGCATTCGCCGTTACGGCGATGCGACCGTCCCCATGGATGAAACCTTGGTGACCGCTGCGGTGGATTTCAGTGGTCGGCCGTTTTTGGTCTGGAAAGCCCAATTGGCTAACGAATTGCTCGGCCAATTTCACTCTTCGCTGGCCGAAGAGTTTTGGCGTGCGGTTGCTTCAGCAGCGGGGATGAATCTGCATGTGATGGTGCATTATGGCACCAACACGCATCATCAGATCGAGGCCATTTTCAAAGCGACAGCTCGGGCACTGCGCCGAGCGGTCGAACTCGATTCACGCGTGACGGGGATTCCTTCGACCAAAGGTTCGTTGTGAGAAGTGGCCGAGATTCCTTCGACCAAGACCAAAGGTTCGTTGTGAAAGGGCAACTATGCGTCGATTTCTGTGGGGCATGTCGGTCGTGGGAATGCTCCTGTTGAGCGGGTGTAAGAAAGACAATCACGATGTGCTGTTGGATCGCAACGTGGCGTTGCTGCAACGCACTGCCGAGATTCTTGCCACGGTGAAAGATCAAGATTCTGCCAAACAAGCCAAACAAGAACTCCGCAAAGTCACTGAAGATTTTCGCAAAGTGAAAGAACAACTCGATAAAATGGAGAAAGACCCCAAGAATGCGGAAGAATTGAAGCGAAAATACGAACCGCTGCTGCGGGAGGCGATGGAGAAGATCCAGAAAGAAACCGCTCGCATCGCCAAGATTCCCGAAGCGACCGAGGTACTCAAAGCGGTCGAGTAAGCCTTGTTTGTGGAATCCCAGGGACGGAGTGGTTTTCGATGTCGTACACCAAACTGGGAGTAGCTTACGGCTTGCTAGCCTTATTGCTCGTGGCCGGGTGCAAACAGCCCACCTTGGACGAATTGGCCGACGAGCATATCGCTCTGCTGAACGAATTGGCCGACACGTTGGCCACCGTCAAAGACAAGACTTCCGCCGAAGCAGCACGCCCCAAGTTGCGGGAGATCCGACGCAAGATCAAACTACTCAAGGCCCGCGCCAGCAAAATCGAACACGACTCGAAACAGACCGATGCCGTCCGAGAACGCTGTGCCGAACGGTTGCGACAAGCGAACGAACGCATCCGTTGGGAGTCGGCACGCATTCAGGCAATTCCTGAATTGAATGACGATCTCCAACATTGGAAGCCCGAGCCGCCCGATCCTGACGAGGCGCGACCAGAGCCGGAATCGCTCTCGAAAAGTTCCTGAAGCGGATCTTGTTTTTGGCGTTCTCTCGGC
>CALEEC010000241.1 GCA_937949245.1 uncultured Gemmataceae bacterium
CCAAGTCACCGCGGAAACGTCGAATCGGCTCATTTCGCCATCCAGCACGCTTACCAGCAGCAGCATGACGCCCCCGGTCAGCAATTGCACCGCGGCCGACATCGGCAGCGAGCGGGGCAAATCGGCGTACTTCAGATACAACGAACCGATGGTAAACGCCAAGCACGAAACCAAAATGGCCAGTATCCCGGCCAGGCTGGAACCTTCTAATGAGATCAGTTCCGGGCCGATCAAGCCGATCATCCCCAGTAACCCTAGCAGCACGCCCCCGGCAATGCGTCGGGTCGGGCGTTTGCGTTCGGGACCGAACCATTCCAGAAAGACCATCCAGATCGGCACCGTGGCCCCAAGCAAAGCCGCCAAGCCCGTGGAGATCGCTTGTTCGGCCCAGACCACGCCTCCGTTGCCCAGAAAAATCAACAGACTCCCCGCTACAGCGCCGCTAAGCCACTGTTGCCGGGTCGGTGCGGCCGCTCCGCAGGAATAACCAACGAGATAAAGGATCGAACCGGCCACAAGGAAACGGCACCCGGCCATCAGGAACGGGGACAGCGAATCAATCGCGAGGCGAATTGCCAAATACGTCGAGCCCCACACGACATACACGATGCCGAACGCTAAGATGATCAACCCGCGACGATACCGTGCTTCCCCAAGTGCCAGCCAAGAACTTGGGCTTCCCCACAGCATAGTTCGCCCTCCTTTTCTCATTGCCAGAAGGGGGAATCTGTGAGAATATTAACCGCAATTGGCCCGGCGAAAAGAACCACTTGAGCCAAACGCGATGGTGCCACTTTTCGCCCTCTCCCTCGTGCTAACGCGAAGTACCCTCATGCGCCGCATGCTGCCTCCCGAGGTGTTGCTGACGTTGTCACTGCAACCGAACTCGGCAGTGCCCTTGTTCCGGCAATTGTACGAAGGCTTACGCCAAGCTATCCTCGGTGGGCAGATTGCGCCGGGCACGCGGCTACCTTCTACGCGGGAATTGGCCCAAGCGTTGGAGGTGTCCCGCAATACCGTGCTGAATGCGTATGGCCAACTGCTCCACGAAGGCTATCTGGAAGGGCGCGTCGGTTCGGGGACGTTCGTGCCGCAGTCGTTGCCGGAACAGTTGCTGCAAGCCCGCCCCGAAATCTCCCCTCCCACGCAGAGTCGGCCCGAGTTACGCCGACTGTCGCAACGGGGGAACCTGTTAGCGCGAACGCCGGTCAGCGTGGTCAACGGTCTGGGAGCAGCTCGGCCGTTTCGTCCCGGCGTGCCGGCTTACACAGAGTTTCCCTTCGATGCCTGGAAACGGCTAGTGCTGCGGCATTGTGCCCGACCGACGCAAGACGCGATGGGCTACGCGCCAGGGGCGGGGTATTTCCCGTTACGCCAAGCGATTGCCGAGTATTTGTCGGCCTTCCGGGCAGTCCATTGCGAGGCGGAACAGGTGTTGATCGTGGCCGGCTCGCAGCAGGCGTTGGATCTGGCGTCGCGGATGCTGCTCGACCCGGGCGATACGGTTTGGATCGAAGACCCCTCCTATCCCGGTGCTCGCGGCGCGTTCGTGGCCGCGGGGGCGAACGTCGTGCCGGTGCCAATCGATGCCGAGGGATTGAACCCTGCCACGGCACAAGCGCTATCTTCCGATGCACGATTGGTTTACGTCACGCCGTCGCATCAGTATCCCTTGGGTACCACCATGAGCTTGGCCCGTCGGTTGACGCTGTTGAACTGGGCGTCGTCTCGGGGCGCGTGGATTTTGGAAGATGACTACGACAGCGAATACCGCTACGCCGGTCGGCCGCTGGGTTCGTTGCAAGGACTCGATCGCGATCGCCGGGTCATCTACATCGGCACCTTCAGCAAGGTGTTGTTCCCGTCGCTGCGTTTGGGCTATCTGGTCGTGCCGCTGGACTTGGTCGATGCTTTTACGGCAGGAAGGGTATTAATCGATCATCACTCGCCGACGCTGTTTCAGGTCGTGTTGGCCGACTTCATGAAGGAAGGTCACTTCGTGCGGCACATTCGGCGCATGCGGACTTTGTATGCCCGCCGGCAAGAGACGCTCTTGCAAGCGTTGCAACGCGAACTCGGCTCGGCTCTCGACGCTCGTTCGGCGGAAACCGGACTGCACCTAATCGGTTGGCTCCACACCGACCACGACGATCGCACCATTTCCCAGGCTGCCCGGGGGGTGCAGATCGAGGTTCCACCCTTGTCGGCCCTGTGCCTAGCGTCGAAATTGCCTCCGGCGTTGCTGTTCGGTTATGGGGCCTTGGACGATCACCAGATCCGCGACGGCGTCCGACGCCTCGCCCGAGTCGTGCGTTGATCCTGCGACACGCTACTTCACGCTGGGCCAACAACCGACCATCCGCTGCTCCTCTGCTCGGAGTAGCGATGGAGCGCAGTTTCACCGACAACAATTGCTCCCCTCTCTGGGCAAACAACCGACGATTCGCACAATAGCCGCATTCCCAAACCCAACTTTCGCCCCCACGACGGAGATCGAACCATGAGTACCCCATCCGAACTGGTTGCTGCATACCTCCTTGGCATCGAACAGCTACGCCATGCCGTACGGGACATGAGCATGGAACAACTGCGTGCCAAGCCGATTGCCGGCAAAATGAGCACGTTGGAAGTGGTGGCCCACCTGGCCGACTTCGAGCCGATCTTAGCCGACCGCATGAAACGCATCATCGCTCTGGACAAACCTTTGCTGTTCGCCGCCGATGAGAACCGTTTCTTGGAACGCCTGGCCTACGCCCAGCGCGACCTGGAAGAGGAATTGGCCCTGATCACCAGCATTCGCAAACAGATGGCCCGCATCTTATCGCAATTGCCCCCGGAAGCGTTCGACCGGGAAGGCGTCCACAGCGAAAAGGGACTGGTGACCCTCGCCAAAGTGCTGCAATCGGCCATCAATCACATTCCCCATCACATCAAGTTCATCCAAGAGAAACGCGCCGCCCTGGGATTACCCGCCTGACGAGCCTCCGGGAGCATTCCTGAGGACGACGCTCGCGGAGCAGAGGACAGATGGGCAAACGATGGATCACAGCCGCAGACGCCCGTCCGTGGGTGAGTCGCATCCCCCCGACGACAGGCGTCGTCGGCTCCAGGCGAGCCGGCAACGTCAGTGACTAGAGGTGTTGGTACCTGTGATCGGAGTTCTCAACGGCGAGCCGGCAACGTCAGTGACTGGAGGTGTTGGAACCACCCGACGACTCGCGTCTTCGGCTCCAACGTCTTAGGAGCCGCGGACGCCATTCCGCGGGTATTTCTTCCATCAGGAGAGCCGCAGACGCCCGTCCGTAAGGGGGCGGATCTCCGGGGTGCAGATCTCCCCACACGACCTAGCGCTATCGGGAAATCGGCAAAATGGCTTTGACAATCCCCGAGGGAATTTTTTACCATTTATCCCATCTTGACCAGGTTGCCTTCCCACGGTGAGAGGAGAGCCTTGCGATGTACAGCATGATTTTAATGACGGCCTTGGCCACGGCTCCTGAAACGCCGAGCTTCCATGGACGCTTCGCTCGCTGCGGTGTTCGCGTCAGTTGCTATGGGTGCTGGGCCAGTTGCTATGGTTGCCGAGGGTGTTGGTCGTCGTGCTACGGTTGTTACGGGGGCGTGATCGTATCGTCGTGCCATGGGTGCTGGTCGTCGTGCCATGGCTGTTTTGGTGCGGGCACCTGCTACGGCTGCTATGGAGTGCTGCCGGTGTACGGCACGCCGGCGTACTCGGGGTTGCCTCCGGTGGTGGTGCCTCCCAGCACGCCGACGCCGGCTCCTCCAGGAGAGAAAGCCCCCACGCCGAAGATGACCTCGACCCCCAACGCGGCCCATTTGGTCATCGACATCCCGGCCGAGGCCAAGTTGTTTGTCGATGATCAACCTATCGAAGCCGGCAGCGGCCTGCGTCGCTTCCACACGCCTAGTTTGGAACCGGGGCAAAAATATTTCTACATCCTGCGTGCCGAGGTCGTCCGCGACGGCGAGAAGTTCGAGGAAGTCAAGCGAGTGATTGTGGAAGCGAATCAGACGATTCGCCTCGGTTTCGATGTGTTGACGGCGAAACTGCAAACGAAATCGACCATCGCGAGCAATCGCTAATCGCTCACCGACGCACGCCCCCGCCCCGCAACACGACCGACCACGATCGGAGGCTCACGCCAACGGTGCAGCTGTTCGCGAATGCTCCAACGACGCAGGCCGAGTCGGCAACGCAAGGGGAGCAGGGTAGCGATGGTAGCAATCATCACGCAGCGAAACTCCGCACCTAAGTACGGTTAGGGGACGTTCCGAAGTCGTTTCGGAATGTCCTTTTTTCGTTGCGTCGCCGCGTCGCGGGTCGCACAATGCGAGCAGTTGCGAAACACACTGTACCGCGCCGAACGGACTGTAGCCCAACCGATCTTCTCTCCTCCTCAGGAATGGCATATGACCGCGCTAATCGCCGTCTGGATGTGGACTTTCGCCGATGCCGTGCCGATGGTGCCGACCGCTCCCCCAATGCCGACCCAGGTGATCGACATCATCGAGAAACTAACAGTGCAAGCGACCCTCAGCTACCAAGTGGAATGTCCCACACTGCAAGCGAAAGAATGGATTCTCTACGGGCCGGCGTTGCCGGAGTTGCCGCAGCAGAGGCAAGTTCAATCGAAGCTGGAACCAGCCGGCATGGTCGTGCCCGAGGCCGGCCCCCGGCAGCGACCGTTGCTGCAAGCACGCATCGCTGTGGAAAAACCGGAACAGAAAACGGCCGTCTCCGCGACGTTTCGCTACTCGGCCGTGCTGTACGCTCGGACTCTGCGATTTCTGAAACGGGGCGAAAAACCGCCGAAAGTGCCCGAACTGTCCGACGCCGAGCGGACCATCTACCTTGCCCCCAGCCGGGTCATCGACCACGATTCCGAAGCGTTCCAACGCTGGCTGAAAGAACGCCAACTCGAACGCCGAGCCAACGAGTCGGACATCGACTTTGCCAAACGGGCGTTCCTAACCATTAAGAACGGCTTCAAGTACCAATACATGCCTCTAGGAGAAAACGATCGTCGTGCCTCGCTCGTGTGCCAAGCCAAGCAGGGAGATTGCATCGGCTTGTCGGGAGTCTTCGTCGCGACGCTGCGGGCCAATGGCATTGCGGCTCGGCAATTATTCGGTCGTTGGGCCAAGTCGTCGGAGAAAAGCAAACTGGTTCCTGGCACGATGTATCACGGCTGGCACGTCAAAAGCGAGTTTTACGCGGTCGGCATCGGTTGGGTGCCGGTCGAAATGTCGGGAGGCGTCGAAGTCAAAACGCCCAACCCGCTGCACTACTTTGGCCGGGAGGACGGCGACTTCATCACCTTCCACATCGATGATGTGCTGGTTCTCGACTCAATCTACTTTGGCAAGAAAACCTTCACCAGTCTGCAATCGCCGTTATTTTTCGTGACAGGCAGCGGCAAATTGGAGAAACTGCAAACGACCGAAGATTGGAAAGTGACCAAAGGCCGATAACCATCGCTCGGCCCATGGTCAAACGATCCGCTCTTGCAGAAAGGATGAACTCTCTATGGGGAGCAACCGTTGGATTTTCGCAGCCGTAGTTGGTTTCGCCTGGACGCTTAGCACTAGCGTCGCAGCCGAGCCGACCAAGTTTTGGGTCTTTTTGGGCACCTTCACCGCGGCCAAGAAAAGTGAAGGCATCTACCGTTGTGAGTTCGACACCACAACGGGCAAACTCGGCACGCCGATCTTGGCCGCCCGAATGAACAATCCCTCGTTTTTGGCCATCGCACCGAATCAGAAGTCCCTTTATGCGACCGGCGAGGTCACCGACGCCAACGGCAAGAAAATCGGTGGGGTGCATGCCTTTGCGTTGGACCCGGCCACAGGGGAATTAAAGTTTCTCAATGCCGTCCCTTCCGAAGGGGCCGGGCCGTGTCATGTGAATGTCGATCGTACCGGCAAAAACGTACTGGTAGCCAATTATGGTTCGGGCACCTCGGCGGTGTTGCCTATCCAACCCGACGGCAGTCTAGGCAAAGCGTCTAGCGTGGGCAATCCCCTAGGCAAGAGTGTCAATCCCCAGCGACAAGAGCGAGCGATGGCCCACTCGGTGAATTTGGACCCCAGCAATCGCTACGTCTTTGTCGCCGATGTGGGGTTGAACAAGATACTGATCTACCGCTTTAATGCCGATCAAGGGACACTCACCGCGACAGATACGCCGTTTGTCGCTCAGCCCGGGGCCGGCCCTCGGCACTTTGCGTTTGCTCCATCGGGCAAGTTGGCGTTCGTCATCAATGAACAGCAATCGACCCTCACTTCGATGAAGTTCGACCCCCAGAAGGGAACCTTGACAGAGGTCGAAACGCTTTCGACGCTCCCCAAGGGTGGCCATCCCGGCAATTCCACGGCTGAAGTGGTGGTGCATCCCAACGGCAAATTTGTGTACGGCTCGAATCGCGGTCACAATAGCATTGCCGTCTTCGCGTTCGATCCCGAGTCGGGGAAGATGACGTTCATCGAACACGCCACCGAAGGGATCAAAATTCCGCGGAATTTCAACATCGACCCGACGGGGAAGTTTTTGCTGGTGGCCAATCAAGAGGGCGACAGCGTGGTTGTGTTCCGCATTGATCCGATGACGGGCAAACTGCAACCGACGGGAGAATCGGTCACAGTGGGCAAACCGGTCTGCGTACGTTTCGTGCCGCGTCCTTCGGGTGCGGAGTAACAAGAAAGAAAAGCCGGAGCGTCGTCCCGAGGGCACAACACGAGGGGAGAGTACGACACGGGGGCTGACGCCCCCCGCTCGGAGAGAAAAATCGCGACTCCTCCAAAGCTGAGCGGCGGGCGTTCGCCTGCCGTGTGTTGACATGACTCGGAAATGGAAGTTTTCTCTCGCATGGCTTGCGTGTTTTCCAAGGCGGGCTGACGCCCGCCGCTTGGAAGTTGCAGGGGAGGGGCCATCACCGGACAACGAATTGTCATTCGTCGGCGGTGTTCTTCATCATCTTTTCGATCACCTCCGTCTTTTCGCTGTACTTCGCTTCCGCTTTCAGACGCGAGCGAATCTCCTCGATGGCCTTGACCATCTCCGCAGGAATCGCGTGATCACGCATCAGCGTGTCTTGCTGACTGGGAATCGTCGCCCGAGTTCGGCCGTAGACGAAGTTCACCGTATCGATGTCCGGTTCGCGACGATCGATCAACGCGGCCACATAGTAGGTGCTTCCCGGTTGATCGACCACTACCACGGTATCGCCAATCGGCTTGTCGCTTAGGCTCAACAATTTAGCATACAAGTCTGCGGTGGGGTACGGCAGGAGTTTTTCTTGCTCCTCGGGAATGCGATAGGGACGGTACAACGTCGGCATCTGTCCGGCGTGGAAGGTCGCTTTGCGTTCGACCAACTTCGAGACGTTGTACAACTCGAACTGCTTGTACTTGCCGTC
>CALEEC010000242.1 GCA_937949245.1 uncultured Gemmataceae bacterium
CAACTACGGCGTTTATGTCCTCAACGCAGGGACGATTTCCGCCGGAGGCACGGGGGCGGTGGACGTCACGGGGAGTGGAGGAACCGGCGGGGGAACCAGCAACTACGGCGTATTCGTCGATGGGACCGGAGCACAGATCACCTCCACCGGAGGCAGTGTCACCGTCACGGGCATTGGCACCGCCACCAGCGAAGCCATCGTCATCGATAACGGCGGAGCGATCATGTCCGGCAGCAATGCCCCCATCACGCTCTATGCCGATAGCCTCAAGATTGGCAGCAGCAGCACCATCAACGCCGGCAGTGGCACGGTCAGCATTCTGCCGCGTAATGGTGGCACCAAGGTCGATCTGGGCGGTCCCGACGTGCTGACTGGCATTCCGTTGACACTGGGATTGACCGATGCGGAACTCAACCAAATCACCGCAGGTCTGTTGGTCATCGGCAAGACTGATACCGGCACCATCACGGTCAGCAGCAATATCGATATATCGCTGAACGTCACGCTGATCACTGCGGCGGGTCTGACCGGCAACAAGAATTTGGCCATCGGTGCTGCCACTTCCACCACGCTGACCTTGCAGCAAGGGGGCACCTCGACGTTCGCAGGGATGTTGGGCGGAACCGGCACAGTCAACGACAATTTTGGCTTCGTCTTCAATGGCGGTCAACTGACGCTGACGGGGACCAGTGACTACACCGGCCCAACGACGCTCAACAGTGGCACGTTGCTGGTCAACGGTGCCTTGAGCAAGACCGTTGCAACGACGATCAACGCGACGGCCACCTTGGGAGGCACGGGGTCGGTCGCGAATGCGGTTAGTGCGTTGCCGGGAAGCACGGTGTCACCGGGGACCAGTCCGGGGATCTTGACCTTTGGCTCGGCTGGTTTCACAGCGGGGGCAATCTTCCAAGTGGAAGTGAACAGTGCTACGCCGGGGACGGGACACGACCAGTTGGTGGTGGTCAATGGACCGGTCACTTTGGGCGGAGCGACATTAATGACCAGTGGCACGATCAAGTCGGTACCGGGTCAAAAGATCGTGCTGATCGACAATCAGAGCATGACGCCGGTGGTGGGTACGTTTGCGGGTTTGCCGGAAGGCAGCAGTGTGGTGATCAACGTAGTGACGTTCACGTTGACGTATATGGGTGGAGATGGCAATGATGTGGTGCTGGAGGAACCGGTGCCTCCGCCTCCACCTCCACCACCTCCACCTCCACCTCCGCCGGTGCCTCCCGTGCCGCCGGTGCCGCCGGTGCCTCCGGTGCCGCCTCCGATCAATTTGGGGCTGTACCATGGACCGAGTTTCGCGGCCGGGGCGGGGATTGGCAATCGGCCGGAAGTGGTCGTCTACAATGGCGATGGTTCCGAACGTCTGCGGATACTGGCCTACGAAGAGACTTTCTTGGGTGGCGTGCGAATTGCTGCCGGGGATCTCAACGGCGATGGCTTCCGCGATTTCGTGGTGGGCACCGGCGTTGGGGGAGGTCCACGGGTGCGGGTGTTCGATGGGGTCAATGGCAAAGTCTTGGCCGACTTTCTGGCCTACGAGGATACCTTCCGCGGTGGCGTTTGGGTGGCCGTGGGAGATGTCGATGGTGATGGCACCAATGAGATTGTCGTCGGTGCAGGCGTGGGAGGTGGACCGCGGGTTCGTGCCTTGCGATTGGATGGCACGACGGTGGCGGACTTTTTCATTCAAGATGAGAACCTGCGATCGGGCATCAGCGTGTCGGTGGCCGACCTGGATGGCGATGGCAAGGCTGAATTGATCACGGGGGTAGAATCGAACGTGGTGATCTTGTCGAGCAAGACGTTTGGTGTGCTGCACAGTTTTGCGACGGGGTTGGCCGGCCCGATCACGGTGTCGGCGGGGGCTAACCGGATCGTGGCGGGTTCGGGGGAAAGCCAGGCGCAGATTCGGCAGTTCACGCCGACGGGAACGGAGCTGGCGGGGGGGCAGGTGTACGAGCCGACGTTCGTAGGCGGAGTCCGTGTCGGATTAAGCGACGTCAACGGCGATGGGAAGTTGGATACGCTCGTTGGCTCGGGCATAGGCGGCGGCCCGCGGGTGCGGGTGCTGCAAGACGACGGCACGGCGTTGTACGATTTCTTCGCCTTTGACCTGAACCTCCGCGGCGGAGTGTTCGTTGGCTGACGGTCGTTGTTCAGTAGCGGTGTTCCACGGGCGTTCTAAGTCGCGCCGGCCACGGTCCAGCGGAAAAAACGCTGGACCGTGGCGTTTGGTGGAGATATAACGAAATTGCGATAATTTGCCCGCCTGGATAAAAATTCTCCTCCTCTTGCGAGGCTCGCATCATGTTGGATCGCATTCAACGACTCTTTGCCCCGCCCCATCCGCACTTCGTGCATCGCCGAGAATTTCTGCGTACTGCCGGTAACGGCCTGGGAACGCTCGCTTTGGCCTCGTTGCTCTACGAAACTGGGACGTTGGCTTCCTCCCCTGCCGGGTCGGTCAATCCGTTGGCCCCCAAAACGCCGCATTTTCCCGCGAAAGCCAAAAGCGTCATTTGGCTATTCATGAATGGCGGACCCAGCCAAGTAGACACGTTCGATTACAAGCCGGAACTCGAACGCCGAGATGGCCAAGAACTGCCGGGCTTCGACAAAAACACTGGCTTTTTCACTGAACAAGTCGGCCCGTTGATGAAGTCCCCCTTCCGCTTCGCGCGGTATGGCCAAAGTGGAACGTGGGTGTCGAGCCTGTTCCCGCACCTGGCAAAACACGTCGACAAAATGGCTTTCCTGCATTCGTGCTGGACCGACTCGAACAATCACTCGCCGGCGTTGTTCAAGATCAACACCGGCATGGCCCGTATGGGTTTTCCCTGTGCCGGTTCGTGGGTTACCTACGGGCTGGGAGCGGAAACCAAAAATCTGCCGGCGTTCGTTGTGATGTACGACACCTTAGGCCGAGGCGTGCCCAAAGGGCATTCGCAGAACTGGGGAGCGGGATTTTTGCCCAGCATCTACCAAGGCACCGCCTTCAAGCCCCAAGGCGAGCCGATCGACAACCTCACTCGTCCTGCTGAGATGAGCGATGCCCAGCAACGCAAGCAACTCGATCTGCTGAACAAGTTGAATCGCCGAAAGATGGAAACTATGCCCTTCGATGCCGAGTTGTCGGCCCGGGTGGAAACTTTCGAGCTGGCGTACCGCATGCAGATGGCAGCGCCGGAAGCCCTTGATCTGTCCCAAGAACCGGCCGAGATCCACAAGTTGTACGGCCTAGATAATCCGAAAGCGACTCATTTTGCTAAGCAATGCCTGACTGCCCGGCGCTTGGTCGAACGCGGAGTCCGCTTTGTGCAGATCTACTCCGGCGGGATGGAAAATGACTTAAGCTGGGACGGCCACAACAACATTGCGAAAAACCACAGCGGTTTCGCGGCCGAAACCGATCAACCGATCGCAGGGCTATTGGCGGACCTGCAAGCCAAAGGTTTGCTCGATAGCACCTTGGTCATTTGGTGCGGAGAGTTCGGCCGACTGCCCATCGTCCAGAAAGGAAGCGGTGGCCGTGACCACAACCCGCACGCGTTCACCTGCTGGCTCGCGGGAGGTGGGGTCCAAGGCGGAGTCCACTACGGGGCCACGGATGAGGTCGGTTTCAAAGCTGTGGAAAATCGTGTTAGCGTCAACGATCTGCATGCCACGATTTTGCACTTGCTCGGCTTGGACCATAAGAAACTGACCTTCCGCTACAATGGCCGAGATTTCCGCTTGACGGATGTGGCAGGCAACGTCGTCAAAGAGATTCTCGCCTGAGGTCGAAGCATCGACTTCCTTGCACAAAGCAACGGCGGGCTGACGCCCGCCGCTCGGTCGGTGAGAGAATGGCACTTCCGAGTGGCGGGTGATAGCCCGCCGTGCATCACACAAACCGCTATGGTCAAAACGATTGCATCATTGCTTCGGTAGTTCCCCCGTAGAGGTGGCCGAAGGGGAGAGCGGAGTCAAAGACGGCACCACGATCGGTGGAAGTGGCTCATCGGGCGGCATGATCGCGGCTGTTGGTTGAACGGTCGCAGGAACATCGCTGGGCACCACGACGTTGGGCATCGCATTCGGTGCCGCGGGGACTGGCACTGGAGTCAGGCTGGCCGTCGAAGGCGGAGCCGGGATCGTCGGCAGCGATCGAGCCGTGGACTTCCCAGTCTTATCGGATGAGGAGGGGTGTTGGGCCAGATGCTTTTCTCCCATGGGAGCTACTGCTCCTCCTTGCGGATTGGCTCCGGTGGGATTCGGGTTGGCGGGAGGATTGGGATTATTGGGCTGTCCCCCTTCCGCGGGAGCGGGGGTTTCGACCTTAAATACCTCCGGCGAAGGAGCTTTGACCTTCTCGTATTGCTCGTAATCCAAATATAGCAAGACGCATCCGCCGATCAGTGCTAACAAAGAGATCGAGAGCATGACGGTGTAAGCATCATTCCGCTTGACCGGCTCTGCTCCGGTTCGCCCCTTCAAACGCGCCACGATATCGCCTCCTGAAACGGGTTCGTAAGTATGAGGGTGCCCCCGTTACGAGGGCGTCGTCGGTCGATCGATCTGAATTTTACCTTCAACGCAATTCGGGGGTATACATCACTTCATCCCCAGGACGCGGTTGGCTATAGCGATTGACCGGGACAAATTGGCCGACCGCCGACTTCGGCTCGGTTTGACTAATCGTCAACGTGCCGAGGTACTTCGATTCTTTCGGATTTTCGGGAACCAACCGCATCACTGTAAGGACATTCCCCTTGGCCAGCCCATGATCGCTGCCGATCGAAATTTGCGTCAAACCACTATCACGAACATACAACACTGTGCCGCGTACATTCTGTTGCGGAGCCGGGGATGCGATCACCGGAGGATCGATCGGCTGACGGGTGCCGACCAAATTGTTCGCCATCAGAGCGCGATTGCCTTCTTTGGCCGCTTTCAAAGCTACTTCCAGTTCGGCCACACGGTCGGCTAAGCGGGTCAATTTGCTCTCGGACAATTTCGCCCGTTGCTCGGCAGCGATTTGGGCGCGGCGAAGGTTGTCGTTGTCTTTGAGCAGTTCGTCGATTTGCGCCTTTTGCTCTTTCTCTTTGTTGGCTAGGTTTTCGCGCTCGCGATTCAGCAGATCTTTGGTCCGCTCGACTTCCTTGTATTTGGCCATCTCGTCGTTGTACGATTTATCTTTCTCGGCGAATTGCTTTTGCAGGTCGTCGATTTCTTTTTTGCGGATGCTCAGCAAATTTTCTTGCGATTTGATTTGTTCATCTTTGGCCACGAGCTGTTCCTCGAAGCTTTTCTTCTGTGCTTCCAGGGCTTGCTGACTTGCTAGATAAGCAGCTTTGGCCGTCTTGACGTAGGCGGCATTCTTGTCGGCGAGGTTTTTCCAATTGGTGCGTGTGGAATAGACCGTCGCAATCAAGCCGATCACGACGATGCTGAACACAAGGTTCAGAAAGACCAAGATCTTACCGACCGCAGTCATTGCCAATCCTCCCAAACAGGAACACTCTCCCAGGCACCCTCGCCGTTGTTCGGTCGAGTGGCCCTGTTATCCCCTGAGGCAAGCGTCTCGAACATCCCCCGATTGGGCGTCGCTCATAGAAGCGGACTCCCAAGCTGTCAAGTGGAATTCACGCGATCCTTCGATAGTCCTTCTTTTGCTCATGGCTTGTCGATTTTCGTCGACAAACCATGAAAGCTAACGCCGCACACTAGACCACTGTTGCGAATGATCTATGGCTATTGCCACTCGCTTTGTCCTGGTCATTATGGCCCAAAGTCGGGCTTCGGGTCGGCCTGGGCCTCAATGATCCAGATGCAACCAACGAATGAACGCAGCCTCTATTTCATCTTTCGTTGCGTACCTTGAGCGATTGCAGCCAATTTTTGACTTCCGCGAGACGTTTTTCGAGCGACATTTGCCGTTGGAGCAGCAACACTTGCTCGGCGAGGCGGTTTTCGCCGAACGGACGGATATATTCCAACTCATTCAACGCATCTTCGCCGATCTTGACTTGTTCGCGGACTTGCGTGCGCAAACCTTTCAACAGGAAGCCGGGATTTTTCGGGTCTGGCCGATCGATGATCGTGTCCAGAAGTTCTTGCTCTTCCTTGGCCAACCGCATGATCATCGCTTGTGCCTCTTGGATCTTGCGCAGTGCAGCTGCCAAAGCTAAGTTGGTCGTTTCAATCGCTTGCACCGGTTTGACACCAGTGCCGGGATCAAGAACAATGCTTTGCCGGCCCGTCGGTTGATCGTACGGCAGCAACATCTCTTTGCCAAAGGCTTTGAGGTTCATTTGTTGGACGGCAGGATCGACCCGAGCGGCGTTGTTGCCGATGTCATAGCCGTACAGCACCATCCCCAATTGCCGACGATACCATTCTTGACGTTCCCATCGGCCGGGAATCAGCACATTCAACGGCCGACCTTGGGCGTTGACCGCAGGTCGGCGATTTTCTTGGCCCAACAACGCGACTCGGCCCAAGTCGGCTCGGCTACGAGCGCGAGCAATGGCGAGGTTGAGCGCATCGTTTTCCGCTTTTAATTGGTCGATGCGGCCTACTTTTTCGTCTTTCGGGGGGCCTGGCAGGGGGAACCAATCCAACCGGGTGGTGTAGACCGAGATGGCCCAGGCCAAGAATAGAAAACTTAACACGGTGGTCAGGAAGACCAAAATTTTTCCGAAGGTCGTCATGATCGCTCCCAGCTTGGTGCCGTTGTAATTCCCTCGACGTCGGCCTCGCCACCGCTTTAGCGTTTGATACCCAATTCCAGTTCTGTCAATTCCCGCTCGAGACGTTGATTGGTGTCTTGCGCTTCGCTGACTTTGCGCAACGTGTTGAAGATCAGCGTTTCGCGTTCGCGTAGCTTCTGCAAACTCTCGGCAGTCTTTTTCTGAGCCGCTTCCAGAGCAATCGTCAGTTCCAATTTGGTCGCTTCTGCCATGTTGCGTTGTTCCGTCGCTTTGGCAACCGAGGCCTCTTGGGCTGCCAGTTCCGCTTCTTGCGCCAAGAGTTTGCGGTCCTCGAAAACGGGTCGTTGGACCAGAGCTTGATA
>CALEEC010000243.1 GCA_937949245.1 uncultured Gemmataceae bacterium
CACAAAAGGCGTGATCGACCAAGCCTTCGCGGCGTGCTTCGCGGGCCGACCACAGACGACCGGTCAGCAGCAAATCCAAGGCAGGAGCCAAGCCGATCAATCGCGGCAAGCGGACCGTGGCACCGTGACAGGGCGGTATCCCCAACGTCACTTGGGGCAACCCCAGTTCCGTCGATGGTCGAGCAACGGCCAACCGATAATCGCAGGCCAAAGCCAGTTCCAACCCCGCGCCCAGGCACGGACCATCGATAAATGCCACCGTCATGAGCGTGGGCGACAATTGCTCCAACCGCTGCAACAGTTGTTGGCCGCGTTGTGCCCATGCGAGCAGATCTTCTTCCTGCGGGCAAGCCAACAATTCCTGCGGATCAGGACCGGTGAGAAAGCCATTCGATCGACCGCTGCGGAGGATCAGTACCTCCAAAGCCGCCTGTTCCTGCACCACATCAAGAGCGCGTTCCAGTTCCCCCAGAAGTTCTATGGTCAGTCGATTGGCTTTCTGATCGCGGACATCGAGCCAAAGTGTGGCAATTTGATCATCCGCTTCGAGTCGAAGAGAATGCGACTCAAATAGCATGGTTGTCCCCCTTTCCAGCCTTGGAGTCGAACGAGGAACAACCCTTGAAGGGAGGTCGGTTGCCGATCACGATGCCTCCTTGCATCTCGATGCGGTATTCCACGAGTCGGTTACGCCGATGAACCCCCGATAAGCGAACCAACCCTAGCAGACGAGTAGCGTGGCCCTATCTTCGGAAACCAAGCCGAATCGGTCAAGCCCGAGTTTCGTTTTCCGCAAGCTCCAACTCATCCGACGACTCGCGTCGTCGGCTCCAAGCGAGCCGGGAACGTCAGTGACCGGAGGTGTTGGAAAAACACCCGTCGACTCGCATCGTCAGCTCCAAACCACCCGTCGACTCGCGTCGTCGGCTGGAGTGTCCCACGAGATGACCAGGCGAGCCATCGACTTCCGTCGACGGAGCAATCCACGCTTACCGTGCGACCCATCCGCCATCGACCGACAGCAACGCCCCGGTAGTGTAACTGGAAGCAGGAGATGCCAAATAAACCGCTGCCCCTTGGATTTCGTGCAACTCGCCCCAACGTCCTAGAGCTGTCGCGCCGAGGATGAATTGCTGGAACTTCGGATCGTCCTTCACCGCAGCGTTGATCTCGGTCAAAAACGGCCCCGGCAAGATGGCGTTGACGGTGATGTTGTAGGGAGCCAATTCGATGGCCAACGCGCGTGTCAATTGCACGACCGCCCCCTTGGAAGCACAATACGGCGTGCGGTCGGCCAACCCCACGACTCCCAAAGCACTCGCGAGATTGATGATCCGGCCATACCGGCGTTCCTTCATATGCGGTACCACCGCTTTGGAAGCCAACCAAACTCCCTCGACGTTGACGCGTTGCACTTGCTGAAAGTCGGCCAAGGTCAACGTGTCGATGGACCCGCGTATATTGATTCCCGCATTGTTGATTAGGATGTCGATACGACCGAACTGCTGGAGCGTTTGACGAACGACTTCGTCCATCGCTCCCGCCGTCGCAACGTCGGCCGAGATTCCCAGAGCCGCTTGCCCCGTTTGCTGAGTAAGGCTCTGTGCGGCCCGTTGGACTTCTTCCAGGTTTCGGCTCACCAAGACTACCTTGGCCCCATGTGCCGCCAATCCTAAAGCCATTGCTTGGCCCAGTCCCTTCGAGCCCCCTGTGATGATCGCTACCTGATCGGTCAGTTGGAACAAGTTCGTCGGCGCTGTCGAGGTTGTCACGATCCACCACTTTCTTAACAAAGTTAGTCCGCCCCGAACGCAGGGGAAAGCACGATTGCATTGCCAGAAATGCAACTCGACTCCGATCATATGGCCTAGCCACCATCGGAGCCGAGTTGATTGTAACCCGATTCGGGCAGATCGACTATCGATTCTACCGCAGTCCAAAGCCAGTGGGATGGATCATCGGCTATTTGTTATTCCACTTTGGTCGGAAGCCGGTGTGATGGATCATCGGCCAATATTTGTTCTTCTCGAAGCGGAAGTGCGGGTCGTTGTCGGTGTCATGACATTTCTGACAGGTCGCATCGACACGATTCAAGACGCGGATCTCGTCTGCGGTCAGCAATGCCGAAAGATCGGCCCCCGGTCCTGCCTCAGCAAGTTTGGCGAGTTTCTCTTTGGAAGGCAGTCGATCGCTGGGCTTGACTTTCCACGGACTGAGGTAGGCGTGATACTTCGGATTCAATGGCTGCGTCACATGCAGACTGGCCGGCCCATGACAATTTTCGCACCCGACGTTCTTCAGGTGAGGCGTCTTCTCGGCATCGATGAATCCGGTCTGATGTTGGAATCCAACGGTGTGACAAACAATGCATTCGCCGTCGAATTGCCGCAGCGACGGCCGGGTAGCCTTCACCAACGCCTCGTAAGCATGGGCATGTTTGGAGTTCTTCCAAATCTGATACTCGGCAATGTGACATGCCATGCACGCTTCGGACCCGGCATATTTCGCTTGCTCGTTGGCAAACGCGACTTGCGTCGGATGTGGCACCTTCGGATATTCCCGAAGAATGTTACTGCGTTGCAGTTGCGTCGTGTAGGCTTGCAGTTCCTTCAAGATCGGGTGATCCGCTTGTTTGTCGGCGGGCGTCTCGAATTCTTCGGTGACCGACACCAGTTTGTAGCGGAACGACAGTTTCCCGTCCGGTTGACGGAACACACCGACAAGCCCCACATGTCGGCCTTTGTGGCCCACCCCGAGAATCATCGTCGGGGAGTCCGCATCACCGACGAGCGTCGGCACAGCAGGGGGTTCTTCTTCGACCGTTGGGCAGAGAATGATCTGAAACTGCGGAAACACCTTCGCCGCCGTCGTCGCTTCCTCGATAGTTCCCTGATACAGCAACACGCGAACATCGACTTTCTGACTGTTCATCCCCCGCAACATGTCGGCGAGGATTTCTTTGTTGCTGCCAAACTGAAGGGTCGGATCGATTTTCTGCACATGGCTAACGGTCGAAGGGCCGGCAACGCTCGCGACTCCCACACGGATTTTGTTGCGTTCGACCAAAGTCCAATCGCCGACCATCGATCCTTTGTTATCGCCGCTGGGGAAGTTTTCGTCACGCTTGAGCAAATTCCCCCCTAAGACGCGGGGGCCTTTGTCTCCATGTTGCAAGGTGTAGGAGGCCAAAGCATTGAGCAACGGCAATCCATACTCTTGCAACCCGATGCCGACGGCAGCGTAGCCCATATGTTCCATCGCCTGCATCGACAGAGCGTATTTCATGATCGCTTGCTTGTGCAAGGCTTTCTTGCTCGCCACATCACCCAAATCCAACGCAACCACCTGCCAACCGCGTGCCTTGAGGCTTTCGATCAAGTTGTAGCGTCGTTCTAAACCTCCCAACTGTGGCCGCGAGCAGCCGCACGGTTGGATGTATCCCAATGTCTGCCCCGACAACAGCAACACTAACTCGGGGGCTTGCTCTTTAGGCCAATCGTCAAACGAGAGCGGTTTGTACGCGGGAGCTTTGTCGCCATAGTCTGCACTGCCGGCGCGTACCAGTCGCGGTGTTGGCTCGCCCCATAGCAACACCAGGAAGCTGACCACCGCGACGCTGCATGCCAAGCACGGAATCCACCGGGGCTGATACAGCCCAAGCGAGATCGATGGCGTCTGGTTCGGATCGGTCGGTTTATGCATAGTCATCGGCTCCTGTCGTCGAACACCGTCTCGGGGAGCGAGAGCGGTCGGTTCCCTCCGGTTCGTTCTGTGATACCTGATTTTCCCTTGCAGTTCGAGTCCAGAATTCTTCGATGATTCGATCGCTATTTTTCCGAGAGTTTTTCCACAGAAGCCACCGCCACCGCCCTCGCGTCAGCCCCGACGAAAGCGGCTGGAGACGCTGTCTTCAAGGAGCAGCAATGGCCTTCACGGGGATCTTAAATCGTCGCGGCGGAGTCTCCTTCGTGCGAACGACGATCGCACTGTTTAGCGGTAACTCTTGGTACAGCGTGTCTTTGGGAATGGTGACGGTTAGCGTCCACTGTTTCTTCCCTTGCACGAGCATCGGTTCGCTGAGTTCCGGTTGCAGAAAACTGGGATATCGTTCTTCGGGGAGCAACTCGAGGTCGAGATCGGGGCGTTTTGCTACCAACCGCACCTTTTTCACCTTTTCGAGATTGCTGCGATATCTCGGCCCGAAGTCGATCACATCGCGAACTTCACTCCCTTCGACGACTTGCACATCCCCGCGTACCAGCGCGGAGATAGTGAAGCCTGCTTTCTCTCCATCGGCTAGCCAGACTTCCAACGTGCGATCTTGTTTACCCAGGTCGAGTTGCTTGTCTCCCTTCCGTTCATGCAGCGTGACCCGCACTTTGTACCCCGAACGAATCTCGGGCGGGGGAGAGTCCTTCGGGCGAATTTGCACGGCCAGAGTCTCCTTCTCCGCGTCGGTCATGGGGACGATCGCATCGATCGACAGGCAGGAATCTTGCAGGGGATCTTTGATCATCGACGGGTCGAGCGTGAACGATCGCGTGACCGAGAAGACCTGAAATTCTCGGGTAGCCTTCTCGCCGAAATTCAACTCGCCCACATCGACTCGTGCCGGCAGAATGCTGAGCGCGGCCACCACCCCCAGCGACACCCGCAAACGCACCGACAAACGCAAGTTAGGGTCTTTGGCCGAAGCCCAGATCAAGTCGCCGTGCAGGTGGATCGGATTATCCGCTCGTTTCGTGGTCCAGAAGAAGCGGACCAACCCCAATTGCGGCTTGGCTTTCGATGCCGCCGGGAGGGGAATGGTATTGCTTTCGTTGGTGATGTCGAAATCCTTCCAAGTCAACGACTTCATCACCATGTCGTAGAACAAGATCGGCAATACCGGATTGGGTACGGCCTGAAAGGCCTGACAAGGCAATAACGCCGGCGAGTAGGGCCAAGCGTTCTTCCATTTTTCGAGCGCGTCGGCCGGCACTAAGCCCAAGCGTGCGCCGCTGCAAGTCGAGCACGACGGACGCAAGGCCAAGTCCAACGACGTTTCGCCCGTGTAGCGGAACCAAAAGTCGTGGAAACCGGGCTTGTTCAGCTCATAGTAATGCCGAAAGTGTTTCAGGTAGGGATCATCTGGCTTATAGGCGGCCTCGGCGGAGGGAAAATAGATCGTTTCCACCTTCGGCCCAGTGTTCGCTTTACTCGATGGCCCCGCTTTCTGTTGCAGGTCCCGCGGATTGCTAGTGAAGCTAGTCATGTAGCTGAGGCCGAAGATCAGCAGCAAGATGCAACTGATTGGCAGCACCACTTGGGTGAGCGATTTCATAGGTTCCACCCGGAGCTAGAACAGATCAGGACGCAGACTCGACGAATGCACTCTTATTGTAGCAACTTCTCCTGCGATCTGCGAAGAGTGAAAGCTCCGAGTGCAGCAGCGGCGAGAACGGCTCAATTGCGAATCACCGCGAAAACTCGTTCCATCACGGCGGGTCTTGCCAGCATTTGGGCGGTTTCCAAAGCCTTGCGGTACATCTCTTCAAGGGTTTGAGGAGATTTCGGGAATTGCGCCGCCGTTTTCGGTGCTAAACTGACCGTAATCATCGAAAACGGCGGCAACGTCACCGGTGGTAAGGGCAAACGATAATATTCCGCTTCCAAGAACAAACGGTGTCGATGCATCGCGAATGGCTCCGTGGGGCGTGGCGTGGGAGGCTTGGAGAAAGCGAGCAACACCCGATCCATCGACACCAGTTCGCGGAAGCCCACAATCGAATAGGCACAAAGTCTCGGTTTGTGCCTGAACAATCCCCATTCTGGCGGCATGAACTGAGACTTCGGCAAAAGACGGTTTCCCCCGCCGATTCGGAGTGGTAGCGTCAATCTTCCCCTTGGGCTTTGGTATAGCCAGCCTCTCCGTTAAATTCTTGCATTTTTTCAATGTGGTTCCAACGATGTTGCGTGGCGATTTTGTTTACCAGAGCCAACAGATCGGCATCTTGCAAATCTCCGGCAGTGTCACGCAAAATAAAACGGCAGCGATAAGAATCTACACAATCGGTCATAGCTCCAGTCGGGGGATAGACTTGGGTACCACGGTTGGAAATCATCTTCAATTTTAAGGGCGTGCCTTCGGCGAATCGTTCGAGCGACGGCCCCAATTCGTGAGGCAGCAAAGGCGATTCGATGAAGATGTCGGCTCCGATAACGCGGCGAGTCGCGACCGTGACAAAAGCCGGAGTTGAAGGCAATTCGGGCAGTTTGATCGGTTTGGTATCGCGGACGGGGAAGTGCTTCGCGGTTCGGCCCAAGTTGGCGATGATGGCATCGGTATAGCCGGTGGTCGTGGTAGCTTTCGCGTCTCCGACCACATCACGGGTCATGAATTTGCCGTCTTCCAGTGTGCAGATCAAGGCGTGAGTAATCTTGTTGGCCGCCTCAAACTCGCCGAGGTGACGCAACATCATCACGCCGGACAAGATCACGGCGGTAGGGTTGATGTTGTTCTTCCCCGCGTACTTCGGAGCCGAGCCGTGTACCGCTTCAAAAATGGCCACCTCATTGCCAATGTTCGCCGACGGTGCGAAACCCAACCCACCGACCAACGCCGACGTGAGGTCCGAAATGATGTCGCCGTTCATGTTCGTGGTCACGATCACATCGAACTGGGTCGGATTCTTCACCAATTGGTGGGCACAGTTATCGATGATGATGTGCGAAGTTTCCAGGTCGGGATATTCCTTGGCCACAGCTTCAAAGGTGCGTTTGAGCGTGCCTTCAGTCAGCTTCATAATGTTCGACTTGGTGGCACAAGCGACTTTCTTGCGTCCCTCGGAACGGGCAAACTCGAAGGCGAGACGAACAATCTTTTCGCAGCCTTTGCAGGAAATCAGTTTCAAGCATTGGGCGACCCCCGGCGTCTGCATGTGTTCGATGCCGGCGTAGAGGTCTTCGACATTTTCGCGGACCACAACCAAGTCGATGTTCTTGCCGCTATAAGGCGTCGTCACATTCGGCAGTTCACGAACGGGGCGAATGTTGGCATACGTCTCGAACAGTTTGCGTAAAGTTACATTGGCCGACTTTTCGCCGTAACCGACGGGAGTTCCCAGCGGCCCCTTGAGTACCACACGGGTTTTACGAATCGACTCGATCGTATCTTGCGGCACGCCGGTCTGAATCCCTTGCTTGAAGACACTTTCGCCCGCCTGACGCACTTCCCAAGCGACAGCCGCTCCCGAGGCATCGATAATCCGACGCGCCGATTCAATGCACTCCGGCCCAATTCCGTCACCTGGAATCAGTGTGACCAATTTTTTCCCGTCTGGCGTGATATGGAAGGACGGCATCGCGTACAAACCTCACTTGAGTCGACCCATAGATACCCAAAATTCACTGGGGACATTCATAAGAGGAGCGCAGCGATTGGCCAGATGAAAAACCAGTGAATTGACTGAAGTCCGTCCCTCGGCCGTCCTCCTGAGCCCCCGCAACAATCGATCGCCACGATGACCTCGACTCGAGCGCACGCCCATCATCGTGACCTCGACTGGATTCTGAATGACAGAGATATCGAATCCC
>CALEEC010000244.1 GCA_937949245.1 uncultured Gemmataceae bacterium
CAGTGACCAAGCCAGGCGACTTGTGGCTGCTTGGCGATCACCGCCTGCTCTGCGGCGACAGCGGCAAGGCCGAGGACGTGGACCGGCTGCTCGACGGCGTGCCGATCCATCTGGTCAACACCGACCCTCCGTACAACGTGAAGGTCGAACCCCGCTCAAACAACGCCATCGCGGCCGGCCTGTCGTCGTTCGGCGAGTCCAACACCCAGCCGCAGAACCATCACCAGTCCTTCGATGTCGCGCGTCAGGGACCGAAGGCGCCGACGCACAAGAAGCTGCGGCCCAAGGACCGGCCGCTGGCCAACGACTTCGTCTCGGACGAGGCGTTCGACGCGCTGCTCGACGCCTGGTTCGGCAACATGGCCAGCGTGCTGGAGCCCGGACGCGGCTTCTACATCTAGGGCGGCTACGCCAACCTCGGCAACTACCCGCCTTTCCTCAAGAAGCACGGGCTGTACTTCTCACAAGGCATCGTCTGGGACAAGCAGCACCCGGTCCTCACGCGCAAGGATTCACGGGGTAGCCGTGTGGAGCGGGTGGGGTTCGGATGGATAAGAGGGAAGGTAATAATATAAAATATTATTTATATTAACTGATCTAAACCTTATTAATTTTATAGAGTTATTTAAATAATATAATATTAACAATATTTTTAAACATTATATTGCATAAGTAATTGTATCAATACAATTCTACTTGTAGGTTGGCGGCCAGCCATTTATTCCTTGCAAAGCAACTAGATCGCGATTCTCACTTTTTTTGCCTCTGACAACATAAAATAGCTCATATGAACCTAGCTGTACTGGCCAATTTTCACCAAAAGTTGTCACCTCAAGAAAAGCAAGGGCTCCTTCTTTAATATGCAATACAAAATCGACTCCGTATTGAAGTCCTTGAATCTCAGCTGTGATGTCGCCAAAACTAAATGATGGATTCCCACAAAGATGCTGTACTCCTGGTTGAACGGCAAAATATGTGAAATAGCCTGAACCACTGAACTCACGTGTGCGATTCGCACATTCTAGTTGTTGCCGTAGGATCTGTAGTACTCGGTCATCTCCAGCTAACAGAAGATTTAATGCTTCATCCTCTAGATGTAAAATTGATGGTTCCATTGCTATAGCTCGCTGTTTTCTGATGGTTTCCTATGGTATAAAGAAAGTCGAAATACGAACGACACCGTCAATTACTCTGCCACGAACAGTAATGTTTAGCCCACCAACTGTTACTACAGTTTCAAAGATTCCGGTAATACCTTGTCTTTTGATGGCAATTACTGTTGCACGGTAAACTGCTGAGTATGCTTCAATCTGGCTACCCCTGAACAGATTAAGCAACGGTCCTAGATTATGTCGAGCCTGGCCAAAAATGTGGTGAAGGGTGTTCTGATTGACAATTACTCGAATGGCTTGCGATGATGGTCCAATTCCGGCTGGCACAACGATAGTTACAATCCAGGCGGTGCCAGCACCCACCGCAGCACCTGGAAGTCCTGCTACCGCATCTTCGAGGAACGGCCGGGGTGGAGGGACGAATGTCTCTTGACCTGGAGCGGGAGCATTGGCGGTCCCAGCACCTGGACCGAGCAGCCACCACCCGGCAGCTGCTCCTGCAACGACCAGCACCGGCACAAACAACAAATTTCCGCTCGGGTCGGTGGCCACCGTGGCCATGTTGCCGACGTAGCGGTACAAGTTCGCATCGCCGGCGGCGAAGCCCAGCGGGTCTTGGGTCGTCCAGCGGCCGGTGGTGGGGTCGAGGTAGCGGGCGCGGTTGTAGTACAAGCCCGTCTCGAAGTCGAACTCCCGCGAGACGAACAGGATCGGCAAGGAGCCGACGACGGTCCCTTCGTTTATTTCTTCCCGGTTCTGGCAGTAGAACGAACGCGATTGCCTCCTCGTCGCCGTAGCCATACCACGGGCTTCAGCGCGGATCTCCGCGTATCTTTGCCGTAACTTCCCGTTGCTGGGGGGCCATAACTTCTCATTGCTAGGGAACGAATAGACTACCTTGGTCCTCAGTCTGTTCCGTTTCAAAGACTGGTCGCGGTTGAGGATGTTGTCGGCCATGTCGCTGAGGCGGATGATCGTGCAAGGCATGATGCCCCTGATCATCTTGCCCGGACCAGCCAAACTGAGCACCGCGCCGGCCAGGATTTTCTCCTGCATGGCACACTGCGACAGCGACTAGGTACTCTCGTCGGTCTGTACGGTGTGGATGACCACAGCATTGGACGGACCATATGGCCGTCGGCGCGCTTGTACTTCATGCCGCGAATCCGCCCGGTGATGCCCGCGACCTTGATGATTGCGCTGCTGGTCTTACTGCTGGGGATCTTGGGCAGGACGATCTACATGCGGTCCAGCGATGTGCGTTTGCTGGACCTTGTAAAGCGCCCGGCGCGGCGGCTGGTGGTACCGGCTAGGCACTGGAGTCGAGTTACACCTTGACCGCGTCGAGTATGTCCAGTGCGTATTCTTCGTCGGAACCGATGAGGAGACGAACCCGTGTTGGCTACAGAGCACCGACCAGATGCAAACACATTCACTGTGATAGTCGTCTTGCCACTGCCGCTTGGCATGGCGATTGCGGGAGACTGCCGCGTAGCACTGCCTGTTCGCGATCTTAGCGATCACCTTCAGATGGTCCCGCGACTACGACAGTAGAATGTCACAGTCGGCAGTAGGATTCGCAGAAAAAGTGGAAGTTGGATGCGGTTCGTGCCTTCCACCCCACGTTGACGACCGCCGGAAGTTCGCCGAGATCGCGACCAGTGAACGACAGGGCAATGTTGCGAAGGGGAACAAAATCGCGATGCTGTTTCCGCATGCGAGGTTCGTCGATCATGTGGTTTCCCAACCAACCTTGTTAAGTTTTGCTAGCTAAACAAGGGTGACGGAAATGTCCAAGAGAATTGGTGAAATTCCTCTCCATGATCATACCGTCGAGGAATAACTGATTGGCAAGTGCAAGTTTGGCCGTTCCATCGAGCGTTGGGTCGGCTCCAACATAGTCCCAGAACATAGTCATGCTTTAGGCCAGAAAAGGCCCGGCCCGCTTGCTTATTTTGCGAAATCCACGTAGGGAGGCGGCAATTCCAGTCAACCGAATGGTCGATCATACCGGGGTTTGCATCGCCCCCCCCAGACGGCACGGTTACCATGCGATCCATGCGTAGGGATGAACTCGGGGGCGTTATGCAACCTCGGGCCGTTGCTATCCAACGGACCGTGGCACAGCGGGCAGCACCCTGTCCTAAATTATCAATTATTTTTATTTTTTAATATTTCTCGGGGTGCACGGGCATTTCTCTGCGTAATTGGCCTGGCGAGTTCGGAGATTGGCCGGCAGTGTACCGCAGCGATTGCGGCGATGGGGGCTTTCGGGAGCGATGCCTCGGTTGTTCGAGAGCCTGACGGCCCATCCCGAACTCCCAGAGATCTGCGGGGGTAGGTCGCGATTCGACAACGGTCCGCACCCACGTGCATGCGGCCGAGTCACGGCGCAAGAGAAAAAGATCGGGGCGGCTCGCTTGGCGGCCAACGAGGGACTGGAGCGAAGGAAGTCACGGCAGTCAGTCGGACGACCAAGATCGTGTTGACGGCGGTCAACGAGAGCATGCCGATTCCGATGGATGTGATGGCGGGGGCGTGACATGATGCCCTGCTGCTTAAACCGATCTTGGCCAAGACGGTTGATCGCGTCAGAACGATCGACGAGGTCGCGGGGGACAGATGAGCGTAACCATCGTCCAATATACAACAGCGAATCCGCGGCTCCTTGCTAATAGGCATTAGGCGTCAGCCCTCCGTGTCTGGAGTCTGGATGCCGTACTGTTTCTGCATGCCGTGCCTTTTCGGAATGTACCACGGCGGGCTAACGCCCGCTGCTCGGGGGATGCCGTAGCTAATCATCCCCAAAATGCTACCGATGGCATTCAAGCCGTTGGATATTGCCCCTCACTGACGCTCCAACCGCCATCGACGGCCAAGACTTGCCCCGTGATGAACTTGGCCAATGGCGATAACAGAAACACCGCGGCATCGGCCAAGTCTTCCGGTTGGCCGATACGTCCGCCGTCCAGCGGTTGCTTGGTACGAATGTACTGGCGAATCTCCGCGTTCTCGGTGGCGCGTCGGGACATGAGCGTTTCGACTAAGGCCGGCGCGAGAACATTGCAACGAATGCCGAACGGTGCATAATACGCTGCGATCGATTTGCTAAAGCCGATCAGCCCCGCCTTGGCCGCGGCGTAAACGTGCGTCGCAAAGTATTTCGGAGCCGGCGATTCGGCCAAAACCGAGCCAAGATTGACGATCGCGCCGGCAACTTTGCGATCGAGAAACGAACGCACCGCCGCGCGGTTGGACAATATCACCGATTCAAGATTCAACGCCAAAGTCGCGCTGATGCCCGGATCGGTGATCTCATGCAAAGGACCATCGCCGAAAGAACGTCCACTCCCGCCGGCTACATGGAACAACGCATCGAATCTTCCGAACGCTTCCAAAGCCAGCCGAAGCGCTGCGTGGGCATGGGTCGGCTCGCGGGCATCGCCAGTGATGCACAGGCACCCCGCGCCAAGGACCGATTGCGCTTGTTGCGTCGTGGCAGTATCATGCCCCGTAACGACTACCCCGAGGGCACCCGAGTCGCGAATGGCTCGCGTCGCCGCTAGGCCAATGCCACTGGTGCCCCCAACGACCACGACCACTTGATCGACCAAAGCACCGGCGATCACTTCAGTTCTCGCACTCGGATATTGCGTAGCGACAACGGCAACGCATGATCTTGGAAACCGATATTCCCCACCTTCGGCCGATCTTTCACTTTGGCCGTGCTCAGGTCCACTTCGTTGACGGTCACTCCATTGAGCACAACGGTCAGTTTGTCGTTTTTGTTGATGATGTGGAACTTATTCCATTCCCCTGCGGGCTTGGCAGCATTTTTAGTCGGAGGAATGCCGGGGATGATGCCGCCACTATCATGGTCCGTCAGTTTGGCATTTTCCGGTTTGCTTCCCGAGTCGTAGATCTGCACTTCGATTCCCTTGGCTACCGGGTTGTTCAGGTCGCCGACACGGAAGTAAAAGCCGGAGTTGCCCCCTTTTTGCACCTTGTACTCGAATTCAATCTCGAAGTCGCCATAAGTTTTGATCGACCACAGGTACATATCCCAACGACTCCACCCCTTCTCACCGGGGCGCGGCGTCAGGGTGACGACTCCATCTTTGTCCAACGACCAGTTGCCCTTGGTCACCCAATGCTTGTTCAGATCGCCGGCAATCAGATCGACCCAACTATCTTGCTTCTTCGCCTCGTCGGCCCAAGCGAACGCTCCGAGATACGCGACCCCGAAAGCCAACATCAGCCATTGAACACTGCGAAACATGGAGAGCCAGCCTCCTTCAGAAGGTGGAACAATCGCAAACGGAGGGACAAAGAAACTGTAGTCCGCCAACCTCTTTCGACGAGGGGGGCTTGCAGAAATTGGTACAGATTCCCCCCTCGCTGCCGGAAACGCTTCGCCCCAACGGCGGTTGCCCTTGCAAATCAACCTTGATTTCCTCGGCTAACTTAGGTTATTGCCCCACCCAGCACCTCGATGCACCAGGACCATGTTCTGGGAAAGCGATGGATGATGCGATTCTTCTGAATGCATCGTGGACAGGCTACCGATCTCCAAAGAAAAACATTGGTCTTGGGCTGTTCATTCTCGCAGACTAAAACTAGGGATTCTGATATGCTCCATTCTAACTCACCTACTGCATCTCCTTTGCGAATTGCTCTGGTAAGCACTCCACGCTCAGGAAATACTTGGTTTCGCTATTTATTAGCTGATGCTTATCAATTGGTGCAGATCGCACGTCATAGTATGTCACCGACCGACTGGACCGAGTTGCCCCGCGAAGTCATTCTCCAAATGCACTGGCGTCGAGAACCGGAATTCTTGCAAATCCTTCGCGATCATGGATTTCGTGTCGTTAACATCACCCGACACCCTTTCGATGTATTGATATCGATTTTGCACTTTTGCTGGTTTGAGCCACAAACCGATCATTGGTTGTTAGGTAGCGGTGGAAATGAACGCTCTATTCTCGGGGCCATGCCACGTTCGCGATGTTTTATCGAATATGCTACGGGTCCTCGAGCAGCCGAACTATTAGCCGTCAATTGCGATTGGTGGCAATTTCCTAAGGTTCTTTCGGTGCGTTATGAAGCGTTGGTCCAAGATCCTTACAAGGTGTTTCAAGAGATTCAAGCTCAACTCGGCCCAATACGATGCCCCTCCTTAAAAACGGTTTTAGAGAACAATCGCATCGATCGACTACAATCGCGATCCACGAACAATCATTTTTGGAAAGGCAAACCCGGTCTTTGGCGCAAACTGCTTACAGCCACAGAAGTACAAGAACTCCGCGCGGCTTTAGATCCAATTCTTGACCGTTTGGGTTACTGTGCTGAGCCTGATCCTCATTTGACGCCTTCGCAAGCAGATCGTAACTGGATTACGCTCGTTGGTGAAGATCTGCGGCAAAAATTGAGTCGAGCTGCCTAAAATTTTCGCCGTTCGTCTCTGGGACGTCTCTTATTCTTCGCCAAGCACCCTTGCAACGGGTACGATGGAGGCATCACACTCATCTTTGTCCCCGTTGCGAGAGGTACTCCCATGTGGGCTTTTGGTTTCGCGATAGTCGTTGCGATGGCCGGGGGGGGCGTTACCGCTTGGGCTGACCATGATCTCTCTGCAGCGTTGCGGCACGAACTACGGCAACGGATGCGGCAGGCCAACGAACGCGAATCGCGGGCCTTCGCGGCACTGGCGACCCGGCAGCAGTGGGAAAACTACCGTGATCAACGCCTTGCGAAACTCCGCGAATCGCTGGGCACCTTCCCTGAAGTGCCACGGTCGCTGCGGATCGAAACGACACGCCAAATCGTCGGCGATGGCTTCGTGATTCACAACCTCCTGTACGAAACTCGGCCCGGTTGGTGGGTGTCGGCCAATCTGTATCTCCCCAGCCGACCACCGCAGAAAATGGCCGGCATTCTGCTGTCGCATTCGCACCACACCGGCAAAACCGAGGGCGAATTGCAATACATGGGCATGACCTGGGCACGCTCGGGAGTCGCCGTCTTGGTGCCCGATCATCTCGGACATGGCGAACGACGCCAACATCCGTTTCGCTCTGCCCAAGATTTCGACAAACCTTTCCGCGTCAGTCACCAAGATTACTACTTCCGCTATCACGCCAACGTCCAACTGTCGCTGATCGGTGATAGTCTCATGGGGTGGATGGTCTGGGATCTGATGCGTGGCCTCGATGTCTTGTTGACCCAACCGAATATCGATCGCCAACGCCTGATCCTGCTGGGAGCCGTGGCCGGGGGAGGTGACCCAGCCGCGGTGACGGCCGCTCTCGATCCGCGGGTGGCCGCTCTGGTGCCGTTCAACTTCGGCGGTTGGCAACCTGAGTCGAGCCGATCTGCCGACCCCGATCGCGACTTTCCTTGGTTCGGCGATGGCTATTGGGAAAGCACCCGTGGCCTACGCTATGGGGCACGCGATGGGTTTGCTCATTTCGTCATCGTCGGTAGTATTGCACCGCGGAAGTTGATCTACGCCCACGAGTTTGCCTGGGACGCCGCGATCGATCCCGCTTGGCCACGGTTGCAGAAGATCTTCGGATTCTACCAAGCCCCCGATGCTCTGCGGGTGGCCCATGGCACCGGGTCGCTTAAGGGCCGACCTCCTGAAAGTTCGCACTGCAACCACATCGGTGCGATTCATCGACGCATGATCTATCCGGTATTACGTGATTGGTTCGGCTTGCCAATTCCCGAAGAATACAGCCAACGTCGCACGGCCGACGAACTGACGTGTTGGACCGACGACCTACGGCAACAACTGCGTCCGAAACTCTTGCCCGAACTGTTGGCCGATCGTTTGGCTCGGTTGTACCCCGATTCCTCGGCACAGCCCCCGGCAGCACGGACGGCCGCTCGGCAACAGTGGGCCGCTTGGCTGGGCAACGTCGAACCGCAACCAATGCCGAAAGTGACCGAATTGCCCCGCGATACCTCGGCTCTCGGACCTGTGGAACGCTTCCACCTGGAAATAGAGTCGGGAATCGTGGTGCCGGTCGAGTTGCTCCGTCCGCAGCCAGCCGTAGGGAAACGGCCGGTCGTCGTTATGCTGGCACAAGCGGGACGGTCGCGGTTGTGGAAAGAACGCGAGGCGGTTCTCCGGGGCTTCCATGAGGCGGGAGCGGTAGTCGCGTTGGTCGAGGTTCGCGGCACCGGCAGCAGCAGCGTTGGTGCATCGGCGGATCGCATCAGTGCCCGTACCTCGCTTTCACAAACCAGCCTCATCTTGGGCCAACCGCTGCTAGGTGCCCAATTGCGCGATTTACGCACGGTTCTGGCTTGGCTGCGTCGCGATGCCACGATCGATGCCGCGCGGTGCCTGGTGTGGGGAGATTCGTTCGCGGTCCCCAATCCCCCCGAACGTCGAACGACCGTGCCTCTGGATACCGAGTTGCCGACTGTCAGCGAACCTGGAGCGGCTCACTTGGCCGTGTTAACGGCCTTATTCGAGGAAACGAAACTTGTGGTCGTCGCTCGCGGTGG
>CALEEC010000245.1 GCA_937949245.1 uncultured Gemmataceae bacterium
CAAGCCCGGTTTGCAAGCTGAGCAGTTGATGTCCTGTTGCATCGGTCGCGGTGCGTACTAAGCGAAACCCACCGGCTTTCCACTCTTCGGGCTGCAATTCGGGATGAATCCGCAGTTCCAACGTTTCGCCCCGTGGCACGCCCTTGAGTAGCCACGCCCACGGACTACGCCACGAAGCCGAGCCATCTTCGACGGTCAGCGGCATCAGGGCGTGGACTTCGAGTTTTCCGCCGGTTAAAGGTTCCCGGAGTTTCACTTGCACTTTCTGGGGGGCTTGCGGGGTCGCCCCCGGCGAGCGGCTCCAACTGTCGCGTTGATTGACGAGCACATCGGTCAGCAGCAAACGTGGGTCGCATTCCAATTGCAATTCGTCGATCGGTGCGTGGAGCGATTCAAACTCAAAGTCGAACACGCATTGCACCTGTCCCAAAGCCAGCGTCTGTTGCGAACGCAAACGCCAACGGACCAACGGCGGAGGTTGATCGAGATCATTCGGTTTGCAAATCGACAAGTCTAACTGAGTCAATCCACCGAAAGCAATACGCCAGCGAGAGCGGTTGGCTTGATGGGGAGAAGGGGTTGGCCCCTGAATCAGGGCATCTTTTTGCAGCAATTCCGGCTTGCGATCGTTCGGCAGGTCGAGATCGAAGATCGCGACGGCACAGGGGGGGAAGCGCAAATCGATCCGTGTTTCGCCCGGTAAAGGGATCATCCCAGCCGACCAGGTGAATTCCAGTTCGTGAGTTCCTGGCGTTTCGATTAGCAATTCCAAACCGGGAGCCTGCCGCAGGTCGTCGAACTGGCCGATCAACGGCGGGCCGCGTCGCCATTGGGTGGCCGCTCCACCGGCAACCAAAGCCAATGGCAACGGGTCGACTTTCCATTGCGCGGAACGCAGGGCGATGGCCATCGGTTCCAGATTCAGCACGGCCGGACCGGGACCGTCGTGCTGAATCTGCCAATGCCCGGAACCGATCAAGCCGCCATTGCTGAGTTCGGCGTGATAATACGCCGCGGCCAAGCGCGGCGGTTGTTTCTGACGGTGTTCCGCACGAGTAGCCTGACGCACCAAGGCTTCAAATTCCTCATACGGCAGCGTGACCAATGGTCCCTTGCGTGCTTTGTCTAGTTCGGCCGGCAGCGGTTTATGGGCTGGCAGCAAAATCCGGCGAATGGGTAATAGATCTTCCTGCCCCAGGCTGGGGCTGGAGACTACGACCATCCATCCCGGGAACACCAAGAGCGATTGCCGCGCGATCAACAATTTCAACGCGATTAGCCATTGGATTGCGATCGGCATTTGGAGCATGATCAGCCGTTTCCACTTGCGGTGAAGCCAGCTGCGTAAGCCAGCAGAATCGTTGCCAAGATTCATGATCCACTCTCGACCACCCACGAATCGGGAGAATGGGGAGCATCCACGGTGGAAGTTTCCTTCCCCGGTTTCGCCGAACTGCCACTGCCCCGGGAGGCCACCGCGACTCCCGAGGGCCGACTAAAGCCGGGTACATACGTCATCCGCCGCCATTGCCACGCTCGCCACAGCGACTGAACCGCGAGGACCAACACTCCTAAGCCACATCCCGGCAAAGCGGCCACGAGCGTCTGTTGCGCCGCTTGCGGCCAAGTGAGGCTGCCCCAAGCCACAGTCACGCCCAGCAGGGTGCCAATGGCCCAGAACGGCCCGCGCGACACACGAGCCAGCAACAGCAGCAGTAGAAAAGCCAACAAGGACACAACAATCGTCCATGGCCCACGCGATAACGCGGTGAGTCGAATCGGTTCCAACATCGCCGAACGCATCGCTAGGGCGATTTCGCTGTTGTCCCATCCCAACGGGGCGTCAGGCGGTTCGCTTCCTGCGGCAAGCCAGCGTTCCATCTCGGCGATGCTCCGCTGCGGCACCAACGTCGGCAATCCCTGACGCAGCGTGTAGCGATCCTCGAACATCACCCCTTCCCCCAGAAACAACGGCACCCAACGCGGTGACCAACTGACCAGCCAACGGATCGAACCCAAGTGGATGGCTTGCCTTAATCGCGGCGGTGCCAGCGTCACCTCCCAGCGTTGGCGATAACTGGGCAACTGATAGCGGATTTCCAACGTCCGGTGCCGATTCGCTTGCAGACTGGGCAACGGCACACGCACTAGGCGTTGTCCCGTTTCGGAATCACCCAACGATTGCCAAGCGTCGATCCGTTTGCCATCTGCGAACAGTTCGAGATTGATACTGCTCGGATCGGCCGGCACTTCGACATCGACGCTCTGCCCTTGCCAGCGACGCAGCAAGAAGCGACAGCGATACGCTTGGGAGCCGTTCTCGGGGACCAAGGCCTGCACCAACGTGCGATCGACCCACACAGCCGGCCCGGGACCGGTCCAAGCCGATTCTTTCCAAAGGATCGTTAGCGGTAGCCCCACCCCTTGCCCGGCTAAGACCAACAATGGCAGGGTATCCCGGTCGGGAACGGTTTCGATGGGCAACTCACGCCAGGGGCCATCGCGTAACGTGGCACGCCAACCGACCGAGGTCGCCGAGTCACGCCAGAAGCGCAATCGCGTGGTCGCATATGAAGCCGACTCCGGCCAGAGCAACGGAATCTGCTGTCGATCATCGGCCGTCCGCGAGATACCGAACGCGTAGCGAAATGTGGCCACCCATTCGCGAAGATTGTCGCGGGGCGGATGCAGCAACCATTCCGAAGGTGCGATGGCTTCCAAACGCCCGCCGTCGGCGATGCGTAAATCGGAAATCGGCCCAAAAGCCCGCAAGCGGATGGGGCGGGCAGTGGCACTGGAGAAAACGACGCGGGTTTTCTGCTCGACGGTCGCGGCCCGCTCGGCCAAGGTGATGTCGCCGGTGGTTTCCACGGAAAATTCAACCACCGGAGTGCGCCAAGCCAGTTCGATGCGTGCCGCTCCCTGACGCGGCCGAGCCTGCCACGCTAAACTTCCCGGCGGCCGGGCCAATGTCACGTTCTGTTCCAGCACATATGCCCATGGGCCGACCCGTTCGCCTTCCCACTCCCGCACTACCCCGCTCAGTTCGATGCTACTGGGAACCAAGGCGATCACCTGGGCATCACGGTCCGTGACCGCGGCTAAACGCGGCAGATTCAGTGTCGCCTCGCGGGCCGTTAACGGCAGGGGATAGAATCCTTCGATGGTCAACTCGAACATCGATCGTTTGGGGGATGTCAAACGAATTTGCATCAGTCGGCCCCGCGAGCCGAGGTCGCGTACCGGCGAGATCCCCTCGACCAGTTCAGGGGGCGAGGCTTGCAGGTTCTGCAGTTCCGGCGGAACTTCCAGATCGACTTGCCCCGTCTCGACACGCAGGGGGGTCACCTGCAATGCCGTTTTCAACCGCCAGCCCCCATCGATCAGCGATAGCTGATGCGTCGTTTTAGCGACGATCGCTCCCCGCGCTGGGCGGACTTCGAGTTCTAACGGCGCGACCGGGATTTGCTTGGCATCCACCGGAGCGGAGGCGTACTGGAAGACGATGTCGCCCGCGTCATCGATCAAGGGATCACGTCGGCGTGTGTCGCCGCGCAACGTCGGGAAACTCAGCCGCAACGACGGGGGAGCCGTGATGCGTATGACCGCCGGTTGGGGAAAGACATCGATCAACGCAAATGGTCCGATCGGAAACGGACCGTGCCCGCTGGCATCGGCTTGCCGGGGACGGGCGATGCGCACCTGTACTGCGATCGTTAGTTCACTGGCAATCGCTTCTTTGAACAAGATGCGCCAGATGGGCGGTTTTTTCGGATCGGTCGGCCGCATGACCGTGGGGATCAACTCAAAAGGCAACTCGGCCCCTGGCCCGGGGCGAGTCGGATCGGCAATAGCGGCTGCTCGTTCGATCGACACATCGGCCAACAATGGAGCCAACAGCTTGTATTCCTTGGCTGCCCCGCGTAAGCGGATCTTCGCCGAGGTGCGAATTTCACTTTCTTCGACCCGCACCACCACCTCGGCTTGGGCCGAGGAGGTCGTGTTGATACTTGGCGCGGTCTGCGGGATCGGCTCGCTCCACGAGACATCGAGCAATTCCGCAGCACCCAGGGGAACCGGTTCCGGTTGGCTCGGATGCAATCGTTGGGCATCGTAACGGCGGACGTCCAACGGTTTGGGAACCAGCGGCACAGCGGAAGGAATCGCATCGACCGTGCGTACCCCCAAGGTCACCCCAGCGACCTTCGGCGGAGCAACGAACATCAACCGGGTAATCGGTGAACCGGGCAAATGCACCTCGAAGCCGCGTTCATCACCTTTGCCACGGGCCAGGATCGGCACGTCCAGTTCGACGATCAGTTTGTGGGGGCCGATGGAATCGACTCGGGCATTGAGTCCCTCTTCACTGGCCTGCAACACCGCCGAGCGACCATCCGCGTATTTCGCCGACAAAGGTTTCCCACGGGCACAGCCGATGAACACCCATTGCCCCGCGGTTTGGGCTTCCAATTCAAATTCGATATTCAGCCGGGCGAAGCTCTGGGTGCCACGGGTTTCGACTTTGCCGACGATGTGGCAGCGACTGGGAGGAGGCGGTTTGCGCTGCGTCAATTGTTTTTTCAGTTGATCCAGTTGTTCGAGCAGTTCGCGGTATTTTTCTGCCGGCAGAAGCGCACTGTCAAACTTGCGGAGCCAGTCCCCGGCTTGATCGCCGAGGATCACAATGGTGCCTGGGGGCAGTTTCAGCGGCTCGGCGTTTTTCGGAGTCGAGGTCGATTGCGCCGATACGCTGGATGTCCTAGCCCCTAGCAGCACTCCTAGCAGCAGCCCTAGCACAACACAGGTGCGCGACAAACGAGCCATCACCGAATTTCCTTGCCTGCCCTGCGGAATCGGAGCCGGCGTCGCGGCCGACCTAGCTCTCTTATCTTAGCAGAATCTTGCCGATAACGCCTGCGATTTCCGCAAACTCGCCGAGAACTTGGCGAATTCACGCAAGAACCTGCCTTCGATAGCGAATCCACCGAATGGCGCGATCCTGCTTATCGAACGCATTATGGGGCGTGTAGCGGGGGGCGTATCCGGGACGCGAGGAGATGACGACGGGCACCGTCGGAGTCTCCGAACACCTGCGGACTAGCGTCCGCGGCTCATGAAAACACGGGAACCGACGACGCGAATCGTCGGGGACCCCAAGAGCCGACGACGCGAGTCGTCGGGTGAAATACACGCAGAGGCTCCCAAAGACCGTTCGATTCGTCCACAAAACCTAGGGCGAACCGTTGTCTTCGATCTGGGACGAACCGTTTTCTTCGGCAGAATCGGCACGAGTGAACGAATCGCTCGTTTCGGCACACGGGCGACCGCGACTCAACAACGCTAGGCCGAGGAGAGTTCCCCCCGCGGCTACGGCCAAAAGCTCTGCGGGGAGGTGTTGATCGGCAGCGCCAGTCCAACCGAACAGGGCCGTCCCCTGCGGTAGGATGGCCAATGCGAGCAAGATGGCGTTGTGCAACGCATGCAAGCTCATCCCCGCGAAAATACCTCCGGTACGCCAACGGACCCAACCGAGGACCAGTCCCAGCAGCGTCGTCAGGAGGAAGCGTTCCCACGCCAGAGCATGCGTGGTCAGCACATGGAATAAGCCGAACAACAAGGCCGTGACTACGATCGTGCGGCGCGGAGCCTGGGTCGGTCGCAATGCCGAGAAGAGAAAACCGCGGAAAAACACCTCTTCGACCACAGCAGGCACCACGCCCAATAGCAGCACAATCAGCAGCACGCCGGGACCACGCCATTGTTCGATCAGCATTCGGATGCGATTTGCCAACTCGATGGAAGTTTGCGCCAGTCCCAGTTGCCTGAGCAAGACGCTGAATTCGGCCACGATCGGCCACAGCGACAACCCTAAGACGATCGCCCCCCCCATCCCCAGCCACGGTCCCCGACGCAGCGCTAAAGCCGATCGCCACCGTACCCGACTCCAAATCAGGGCGAACATGGGAAACCCCGCGAAGGTGACGACGTTGACCAACGCCATCGCCACGATCTTGGGCAGTAGGCTTAGTCCTTCGGCCGTGGCGAGGCCGTTGCTAAGCAGAAAATGCGCCGGAAATAGCAACGCCAACGTCAGCAGTGCCCTCGGAAGCGACAGCGTCTCGGAAGCGTACCGCGGTCGGCGTAACCAATCGCTCCAAGAACCGGATTCGTTGAACAAGACTGCCTCGGCCCCGAACAGTTGGGCCGCGACGGCAATGGCCACGCTAGCATACAGCAGCGTCGAAATCACCACCGTGACCGCGGCCAAGGCCGTTGCCGTTCCTTCAAACAGATCGCGGGCCAACAGCACTACGTTGACCAAAGGCGTCACACTCAGAGAACCTTCGAGCTTCAGCCCCGGCAACAAGGCCAACATGCCCGGAGCCAGGGAGAGAAGCATCAACGGAATCAGGTAGGCTTGCGCCTCCTTGAAACTGCGTGCGAAACTGGTCAAAGCCAACAGCACGGCCGAGAAGAACATCGCGAACAAGAGGAGCAACGCGAGCACTTGCAGCACCAAACGCAACGTTAGCCCAGTTTCGCCGAACAGCAACGAACCTAACCCGCTGACCGACAGCGTCAATGTCATCATTCCCAGGTTGACGATGGCCGTCAGCAGCGCCACCGTCAGCACCGCGACGTATTTGGCCATCAGCAACCCGACACGGGGAATCGGGGCGGCCATCAGCACTTCCAGGGTGCCGCGTTCGCGTTCGCCGGCTGTCAGGTCAATAGCGGGATAGACGGCACCGGTTATGGTCATCAGCAACAAAATGAGCGGAATCAACGTCGTCAGCATTCCGGTCGAACGCTGCTGCACCGGGGGCAACGTCGTCAGACGCATGGCCAACGGGAAGAACTGTGGTTGCCCGGTGACGGCAGTCCATTGTTCCCGAGCACGGATGCCGTTAGCTATGCTGATGATCTCTCGCAACGCTCGGGCCGCGTCTAGTCCCGTGGGGCGATCTTCCATCGCCACGATTTCAACTTCGTGAATCCGCACCGGTCGTGCGCGTCCGGGGACAACGATTTCCTTCGGTTGCATCCGCATGCCGACGTCGATGTTACCGATCTGAAGATCGGCTTGCAGATCGACCGATTGAAACACTTCCAGACGCGGTATCTTCAACGCTTTGCGATCGGTGCCCGGAGAGAGCATCACCTGCGACGCCGGATCGTTGTTGAACCGTCTCAGCCAACCAGCCAAGGCTTCGTAGTCCTCCTCCACTAGCACACCGACACGATAAGCCGGCTCTTTCTGGGTGCTGAGATTGCTGAGGAAAAATTGCTGGAACGCGATCGTCAGCAGCGGATAAAGCAACAGCGGCATTAGAAACAGCGTCAGGATCGTGCGTCGATCGCGGAGGATCTCGCGCAATTCCTTCGCGGCGAACCGTCTGACCCGCCCCTGTCCCCAATCGAACGACGCACTGCTCATCGTCGGCCCTCCACTAAGTCCGTGGAAGCCGACAACAACGAGCCGACGTTCGACAATTTTAGGAACATTTGCACCAAGTTCGCGCAGCCCGTGGCTTGCCGTAATTCGTCGAGTGTACCTTCTTGCACCAACCGACCTTGGTGCAGCAGTCCGAAACGATCGCAGATGCGCTCCGCTTCGTCTAGATGATGCGTCGTAATGATGACCGACTTCCCCTGTTGCCGCAGCAAACCAATGTATTCAACGATGACTTGCACCCCCAACACGTCTAGCCCTTGGGTCGGCTCATCGAGCAACAACACGCTCGGGTGATGGATCAACGCGCGGGCTAGGTGCAGGCGT
>CALEEC010000246.1 GCA_937949245.1 uncultured Gemmataceae bacterium
GTCCATTTTGGGGAGTAACATTCCAGAGGAGGATTTTGGGTCACTCCAGAGGGATGTTTTTCAGAACGAACGGTATGTCGGCAGCTACCGAACGCAGGGCCGAGAAGGTCAGTTTCTCCGGTGGTCCTTGGTCTTTGAGCGTTGGCCGCCAGACAATGGTGACTTCGTGGGTGCGGGTGCGGGCATCTATCCGCGTCCGCGATTGTTTGATGCGTTGGACCGCGTAGACTCCCCCGTGAGCATCGAATACCCGCAATCCCATGTAGTTGGTCGCGGAGCGGTCCACAACAGCACCGTCAATGGCCGGCCCGTTCTGAATCTGGATGACGCCACCGTTTTGCACGAAGATCATATTCTCTCCACGCAGCACCCGGCCGTTGTCCACTTGCAGATCGCGGGGGAAGGAGTGCTCGGTGCGAATGGTGTAAGTGCCGTCGTTTTCGGCAGTTACGTCAATGACCTTCACCTGCACCTCATTTTCCCCTTTGGCCATGGGAGGGTTGGGCTTGCGAAGATTTTCCACCGTGGCCAACACACTGGGGATGGTCAACTCTATGGCCAGATGCCCCCGTACTTCTTTCAGGGAGGGAGCCACCAATTGCCCCTTCTTGAGCTTGACCGTAGCCGCATTCCCGGTTTGGTTCGCCATCGGACGCAAGACGATGCGATTGGGAATGGCCGGGTTGACGGGTTGGCCGGGTTGCGGGATTGGGTCCAGTTTCTCGGCCAAGATGGGCGTCAGTTCTTGATTTTTCGCATCGATCGCTTGCGTGACGGCCACATTGACCACGTTGAAGGTTTCGATCTTCGGTTCCGCCCGGGCTTCGAGGGTTAATTCGATCCGTTCATCGGCCGGTCGGCCTCCCAATACCGGGAGACGCGGCCGAATGCGGATCGCGCCTTCGACGTGCGTCGGCACGGGATTCGGTTTACCATCGATCAACACGATCATGGGTGGGGAAGCCGAGGCGGAGATCCTGTTGATCGGGGCGGCCTGCGCGGGCAACGGTTGAATTTGAATCGGCGCGGCCGGGGCGGGCAAGGGTTGGACCTCAGCCGGGACTGGTAGAGCAGGGGCCGGCACGGGCTGAACCTGAATCGGCACGGCTTTGGCCGGCACGGGCTGAGCCTGAATCGGCACCGCTGGGGCCGGCAACGGTTTAGCTATTGGTTGGGGCAACGGATCTTCCAACACAACATCCGCTTGTACTTGCTTCAACGGCAGAAGTTTGCGTACTGCATTCGGAGCAGGTTCCACGGGTTGAGGAGCCTCTTGCGGCATCGGTTCCATCGGCAGAGGCACCTTTCGGCGAATGCGTTCCACTGGCTGCGGAGCCTCTTGCGGCACCGGTTCCACCGGCTTGGGAGCTTGAGGAAGCACCCGTTCGACAGGCAGCGGCACCTTTTGTAGCGGCAGACGTTCGACGGGCTTGGGAGTCGCAGGGCGCGCCGGCAGATTTTCTTCGATCGCCGGGACAGCTTCAATCGGTTTGGCTCCGCGCATAGGCAACCGTTGGATTGGTACCGGCACCGGAGGAGCAGGTGGCGCCGGCAAGATTTGGATGTTGCCTCCGGGCAACGGCTGAATCTCGATGGCTCCGCGACGCAACCGCAGATCAGCCGGCAGCGGCGCTTCGACTAATTCCGCCTTCTCGCAGAACATATCAAGAGCGACCCAGAATGGCACCCGTCCAGTTTCCAGCGTGATCTTGCGTTGAGCAATCTTGGCAATATCTCCGCCGCCATAAACGATGGAATAACCGCTCTTTTGCGAAAACTCGCTCAGGGCCTTGGGAAGGGGCGTATCTTGGAACGACAATTCGATGATAGTTGGGGCCAACAATTTGGCGATTTCCGCACGCTTGGCAATCCGCTGATGCAACAGCGTCGCCCGTTGGCTGACCTCTTTATCCATCGACTTCATCGCCTCGGCCAACAGAGGCAGAGCCGGTTCGCCGATCGCGTCGAGTTCCTTATGGGCCAACTCCCGTAGCCGGAAGTTCTCGTGCCCTAACTGGGCGATCAGTTTGCGAATGTGTTCTTCGTCTTGCCGTACGCCCGTGGGCACCGGCACTGCTGCAACAGGTGCATTCCCAGCGAGGAGGCTGAGCACCAGAACCGTCATCCAGCCTAATTTCCTCGTCATATGGGGGATCTCCTTTGGCTGAGCAATCCGTTCCCGATTCGACTAACGAATTCTGCTCGCGCACTATCTTTGAAGCATTAGGCAAAATCGAGGGGGGCTGCAAGGGGAAAATGTCCATTTTCAGGCGAATTTTCCCCAGTGGAACGAACGCTGGTTCCCGGTATATGTCCGCTAGCCCATTTCCTGATCGTTCGATCCGGGAACCTCAGGCCGGTGCCGGGGGGCAGCCGAATTGGAGGAAGCGTCTGGGAAAATGGGAGCTTATTTTCCCCCGGAACGCCTTTGCCCTAAGAGGAATCGACTGATACGATGTCAAGCATGATCCGCTCTCCGTGCGACTCGGGCAGGTTGTAAGTGCATCATGGCCACCGTGGCATACATCAAACGCTTCCGCATGGAACGGACGGTGCCCAGCGCGGCGCTGCCGGTGCCGGCGCTTCCTCCCGGCTATGTTTGGCTAGCCTGGCACGATGTTTGGCTCGAAACCCATGCCGAGGTGAAGTACCTCAGTTTCCGGGGCGAGATTGATGCGCGTGTTTTCCCGTCGCTGGCCGATCGAGACGGCTGCCGACAGGTCATGCGGGCCATCACCCAGCGGCCGACGTTTTGCCCCGCGGCGACTTGGCTGGTAGCGACACCGGACGGCTTTTGTGGCACCATCCAGGGCATCTGCGAACCTCGCGGCGTTGGGAGTATTCAGAATCTGGGCGTCCTTCCCGAATATCGCGGCCAGGGGATCGGCTCGGCGTTGTTGTGCCAAGCGATCGAAGGCTTTCGCCGTTGTGGCATGCGCCGCGTCCGGTTGGAGGTGACCGCCGAGAATCACCGGGCCATTGCTTTGTATCGACGTTTCGGGTTCCGCTTGTACAAAACGCTATACCGCGATCGACCGCTCGTCGATCTCGAATCGCGTAGCCATCATTGTGTGGACCCGTTTTCTTCATGATGCGGTTTATTCTTCGGTCGAACGACGCATTATCTGTCCGTAGGAAGGAACGCACTGTGTCCGCGGTTTTTCAGCAGACTTTCGCCAACGGAATGGTCTTACTTTTGGAACGCATGGAACATGTTCGCTCGGCAGCGCTGAACTTGGTCATCGGGGCCGGCTGCAATCAAGAACCACCGCAGCTTTCGGGAATCGCGGGCATCGTGGCGGATCTGCTCGAACGGGGGGCCGGCTCCCGCGATAGCCGGGCTTTGTCGCTAGCGTTGGACAACCTCGGCGTCGATTACGACACCCAATTGGGCATTTGGAACATGGCCCTGACCGCTTCGGCTTTGGCCAAAAACGTGCCGGCGACCTTGGAACTGCTCGCCGACATGTTCCGTCGCCCCTTGCTGCCCGCCAAAGAACTCCCCTCGGTGAAATCTCTCGCTCTGCAAGATCTGCACGGTCTGGAAGACGAGCCACAACGCAAACTCATGATCGAACTACGCAAGCACTATTATCCTTATCCTTTGAACATCAACCGCTTAGGGAGCGTCGAAGGCATTCAGGCAGTGACCATCGACGACGTGCGTGCTTTCTACGACAAAACCTTCCATCCCAACACCTTCGTCCTGTCCGTGGCCGGCAATGTGGAATGGGAACCTTTACGGCAACAGGTCGAAGCCTTGTTCGGCGATTGGACCGGCCAAACGCCTGCTCCGCCGATGCCTGGCGAAAATCCAGCCGTTCACGCCCATCTGTCGAAAGAGACAGCCCAAACGCACATCGGCCTCGCTTGGCCGAGCGTGCCGGTGAGCCATCCGTTGCACTACTGTGCATTGGCCACCTCGGGCGTTCTTTCGGGGGGAATGAGTTCGCGGTTGTTCACCGAAGTGCGGGAGAAACGCGGCTTGTGCTACTCGATCTACACCACCTATGAACGACAGAAAGATCGAGGTACCTTCTTATGCTATGCCGGCACCACGACCGAACGCGCTCAGGAAACGCTCGACGTGACCCTGCATGAGCTGCGCCGCTTGGCCGAGGGAATCGATGCCGACGAAGTTCAACGGGTGCAAGCGGGGCTGAAATCGTCATTGATTATGCAGGAAGAATCGACCTCCGCTCGGGCCGCGGCACTGGCTTCCGATTGGTTCTACCTTGGACGCGTGCGTAGTTTCGATGAAATTCAGTCGGCGATTGACGGGCTAACCGCGGAGGGGATCGTCGAGTACGTGAAACAATTCCCGTTTGAACGCTTCAGCTTGGTCACCTTGGGGGCACACCCCCTGCACCTGAGCTAAGCACCACGGCGCGATCGGCAATCGTGCCGCTTTCGCATCTACGCTCGCCGAAGATCGGGCCGTTTACTAGAACAGAATCGGTGAGATTGTGTCCCGACTGCGGAAACTTTGAAAATTGCTCCTCCTGTCCCAGTTCTGATCGCCAGAGGGAGCACTAACGGGATATTCTAAGTCTGCGTAACCGAGAGCGACGCGATGGATTCCTCGAAAACTTGGCTGATCTATGTGATACTGGCTGGGCTGGCTTGGGGCACCTACGTTCCGTTGGTGTTCTTCGGTGGCACCGAACTGAAGGCTCCTCCGGGCAACGTCGGAGGTCGGCTCACGTCGATTCTCTGCGTCGGCGTCGCTTACTTCGTGTTGGCCGTCATGATTCCCATTCTGCTGATTCAAACCGGCGATCCCAAAACCTACGCCTGGCCGGAATTGACCACCAATGGCCTGGTCTTCTCTAGCTTGGCCGGTGTCGCCGGAGCAGTGGGGGCTATCTGCGTGATCTTCGGCTCCAAGGCGGCCGTTGATGCCGCCAAGGAAGCAGGACTCAATCCCAACACCTTTCGCATCTATCTGGCTCCGTTGATCTTCGCCTTGGCTCCGCTCATCAACACGTTGGTCAGCCTCGTTTGGCATCCCAAGCCCGGCGAATGGCTCCATTTTGGCTGGGAGATGCCCAGTTGGAAACTGCTGTTGGGCATTGTTTTGGTGGGAAGTGGCTCGTTCTTGGTGCTGTTGTCTAAAGAGGAAGCCGAGGCAGCCAAAGCCAAGCCCCCGGCCAAGACCGCGAGTGCTACGCCGGGCACGGTCGCTTCTGCGCCAACGCCCAACGGCCCGGCCACGACTTCCGATCCTAGTACGAGTACAACTCCGACTGCTGCCGATGGGCCGAAGTTATGACACCGTCCGAAGCCGTTCGACAGTTGAACTACGTTTTGGCTCATGCCTGGATGATTCGCACCTATCTCAAACACGCCGACGAGATCCAGGACGATGAGCAATTGATCGAAGTGCCGCGTATGCTGTACGACTCGATCCGGGCCGTCGAACCGGCACGCTTGCGCGGTGACGAGGCCGAGTTCCTCCGGCGGTTGAAAGGCAAGTTGGGCAAACTGCGAAAGTTGTCAGAAATGTTCTCGCGAGAATATCGACGAGTCAGCAGTCATACCAACTTTGAGATGGCCGCCTTGTCGTTGGAGGGCTGCGTGCAGCGGATGGAGGAGATTTTCGCGGCCCTGATTATACCTGCTGCTTCGGCTGCAGATTCCTCTTCATCGGCCCCCCATTTACTAGTCGAAAATGCCGCCGACGATACCGCCGCTGCCGCAACGGCGCAACAAGAAGACCAAACTCGCGAGGTCGAATAATTCAATCGATGGGAATTGTCCGCAACGCCACATCATCAGAATGAACAAAACGCGGGGCTCACTCTCAGCGTTCGCGAACCTGGGGAGCCAGTTGCACGCGCGAGGTAGCCAGCGGCAGCAGACGGGTGCGTTCGAGTCGGCCGGTGCGGCCATATTCGTAGGCGGCACCAAGTTCGATCTGCACTTCGTTTCCGAAACGGAGCGGATTCTGTGCAGCCCGGATCGGGGGGAGATTGCCTCCCTGCGGCGGACCTACTGGATCAGGAGCCAGGCCAAATTCGATCTTCAGCCCCCGAGCATATTGATAGTGCCCGTCGGTGAAGCGGGTGCGAAAGCGGACCTCGAATCGCTGATTCTCGGTGTGCCAAGTGACGTAAGCCCAGGTCTGGCGTTGTCTGGGGCCAACTAGCTTCTTGCCAGCGAAGGTGACGTTTTCTTCGGTGTCGAATGCGGCATCAATAGCTTTCGCCTCGGCTGCCAGGCGGGCTTCGTAACGCCGTTGAGCATCAGCCCAAGCGTCGGCCAATTTCAACGGATAATCGGCACTGCCGTCGAGTACCTTGGGATTGCTGAGGACGAACCCCGGGGCGGGCATGCTACCGGCACCGGCGTTGACTTCGACTTCGACCAGGGCGACCGGTTCGGGGATAGCAAAAGGTCGCAGCGTGGTACGCGTGGCAGGGTGCAAACGCTCGAAGATCGTTTCCCCCTGCGTGCGTGTCGGCAGTTTCAAGGCTCCGATGGGCGAGGGGCCGTCTTGTTGCAAGTACATCCACTGATAGCTGGATCTATTGACCGAGAAACAGACTTGCTCTGCCGGTCCGGCTCGGCCTTCAAGGGTCAGCAGCGACGTCGGCTGAGCGACAAACACGCCGACCATTTTGCCGGGCAATGCAGCGAACTGCCGGTTCGGAAAGAACGCGGCGCGATCGGTGAACAGTTCC